>PKWD01000239.1 GCA_003131945.1 Acidimicrobiaceae bacterium | reverse complement strand
ACGACGTGGTCGTCGACCGAGACGATCATGGGCAGTTCGGCCATGCGGCGAGCATAGCCAGGGATCTGACGGCCTGTCAGTTGACGAAAAGCGCCGTCGGGAGCGTCAGTAAGCGCCCGGTTCGGCCGGCTCGGCCCATTGCAGTTCCTCGGTCGCCCCGGGGACGGTCCAGTCGATGTCATCGGTCGGGACCGGGTCTGACCATTGCAATTCCTCGGTCGCACCGGCGTCCGCCCACTCGATGCCGTCGGTGGCTACCGGGTCGGACCACGGCGATTCCTCGGTCGGGGCCGGGTGCGCTACCTCGGCCCAGTCCAGCTCGTAGCTGGCCGCCGGTCCGGTGCCTTCCTCCCACTTCAGCTCGTAGTGGGGAACCGGTTCCCCCCCTTCCGGCCACTGCAGTTCATTGGTGGTGAAGATGTCCCGCTCGTACATGACGTCATCGGCGCCGTTGGTGGCCAAGGTCAGCGCGGCGACGACCATGTCGGCGATCTCTATGTCGACTGGGGTCATGTCACGGCGGACAGGCGGCTTGACATCGGTCGGCGGGACCGTTTCTGCTTCAGCGTTCGATGGTGCCGTGCCATTCGTCGACGTGTCATTGAGTGAATGACCGCCTTGGGGGTTGGCCGGCGAAGCCAGCTCCACCGGCGCTGCGTCAATCAGCGGCGCAGTGTCATCCACCGGCGCCGTGTCAATCAGCGGCGCGGTGTCAGTCAGCGGCGCGGTGTCGACCGGCACAGTGTCAGTTAGCGGCGCAGTGTCGACCGGCGCTGTGTCCACGGGTCCTGTGTCGACCGGGAACATCTCGTCCGGCGGGTCCTCGACATCGGCGGAGGTCGGCGGGGTGGCAATGGCGGCCCCGTTCAGCGGCGCATGGTGCAGGAGGGCGTCTTCCAGGGCCGCCATGTCCGGTCGCGACCCCGTCTCCGGCGACAGCGCGTCGAACCCATCGTTCGGCGAGCCGCTGTCGAGAGAGCCGAAGTCATCGATGTCGAGGTTCAGCGCCGAGTCCTGCGCCGCGGGGGCCGGTGTCGTGCGGGCCGGTCTAGTGGGGGCCTGTGGTGTCGGGGCCCGGGCCGAGGCCGGCGGAGACACTGTGAAGGAGGCGACCGGCGTGGCCGGAGTCCCTTCGTTGGCCCAACGCTTATCGGCCGCTGTCTGGAGATCAGCCAAGTGGGGCACGAGGACCTTGGCCACGGCCGCGGCGAGGCGCCGGTGGCCCTCGTCGCCCGGGTACATGCCGTCCTCGAGATCCTCGGGGTCGACGACCGCCAGACCCTCGACCAGAAAGAGCCTCTCGTCGCCGTCGGCGATCGTGTCGAGGACCGTCTTTTCCATGGCCAGCCGGAGCTCGGCGAGAGTGGCCCCGACCCGGTTCGGGGTGTCCTCGGCGTCGGGCCGTGCCGTCGGGCTCACCACGACGATCGGAACATCCGGGTGACCCTGACGGACGACCGACAGAAAACAGCGGACCTCTTCGGCCATGAGCCCTGTCGTGTGGGGGACCCGGCTCCAATTGCTCAGCCCGAAGGCGATCGAGACGGCCTCGGCCGGCGTCTCGGCCAGTAGGAGCGCCGAGATCGTCTCCCCCCGGGCCGTCCCGGCGTAGCCGAAGTTGCAGACGTCGAGCCCGAGCTTCCGACCGGCCACCGCCGGCCAGGCCATAGCAGGCGCCGAGGCCAGCCATCCCTGGGTGACCGCGTCCCCGTAGGCGAGCCACCGCGGCTGGAGCGGCGCCGGGTTCATCGGCTCCTCCACCCCGGCCACCCCGGTGACGAGCGGCACCATGCCCTCGGGGAGGTAGACCGTGACCGGGAGGTCGGTCCGGCCCGACATGACCAGCTCGGCCATCCCCTCCCCCATGACCGCCTCCACCGTGGCCACCTTCTGGCCGGCCCGGTAGGCCACGAAGCTGCAGCCGGCCGACTCCCCCCGGTAGCCGAGGCTGGCCCTCGTCGTCCTGTACCAGACCCGGATCGTCCGGGCGTTCCCGGTCAGCTCGAGCCTGACCCCGACCGGCAGTTGGGCCGCGTCCCAGACATCGGCCGGCAGGTATTCGGCCCCGGCCGGGTCCGCTCTCGGATAGGGCGCATTCGTGACGGCGGGGAAGACGCACCCGCGCAGGAACGGCTCAGGTTGTTCAGGCCGGATGCTCACTCGAACCCCCCACATCGTGTTGCACGAAAGCCCGGTGCGGGTTCGTTACGCCGGGGCGAAACGGTCCTCTCCATCCGGTTGATGCACCATGGATGAAACGTCCGGAATCGGGTTCACCGAGCACGGTCTGGCATGGCGACCGATCTCTCACCTCGGATGGACCCCCCCTTTTCCGAACGTCTGCTTTTGGTATTCCCGCACATCGGCTCGCAGTGGTCGCTGCTTGAGCTACTGAGAGTGAGAATTTGTGCCTAAGGGTGCCGATTGTCGGTCCGTCGTCGAAGCAGTCCTCAGGCCATCGACCAAACCGTGGCGAAACCACCGACGAAACCGTCGACGAAGCAGCCGGAAGCAGACGGCGAGCAGACCGGTACCCTTCCGGCCGTGTGCCTCCTGGTCATGGCCTTTGGTCTCCACGAAGAGGCCCCTCTGGTGGTGGCGGCCAACCGCGACGAACGCCTCGATCGTCGGGCCACGGCCATGACCGTCCTGCGTCACGCCCACCCCCGGATCCTCGGCGGCCGCGACGAGGAGGCCGGCGGCACCTGGCTGGCCCTGAACGAGCACGGCCTCGTGGCCGGCCTCACCAACCGCCCTCTCCCCGACGGCCGCGACCCGGCCAAGCGGACCCGGGGCGAGCTACCCCTGGCCCTCGCCTCCCACACACGGGCGGCCGACGCCGTCAGCGACTTCGTCGAGAGAGTCAGCCCGGCCGACTACAACCCGGCCTGGTTCCTCGTCGGCGACCGGGAGTCCCTCTTCTTCATCGACATGAGCGACGGACCCCGGCCCCTCGTCGAACCTTTAGGTCCCGGCCTCTATGTCCTCGAGAACAATCCCCTCCATGCCCCGTCATGGAAGGCCGACCATGTCCGCTCTCTCCTCGGCGACACCGCCGGTCTCACCGCCGACGAGCTGACCGGAGGGCTCCGGGTCCTTCTGGCCGATCACGAGACGGCGGTCCTCGGGCCGGCGTCCCCGCCGGGCCGACGGCCCGAGACCTTGGCCGCCTGTGTCCACACCGACACCTACGGCACGCGCTCTTCCACCCTCATTCTCGTGCCTCTCCGGACAGAGGCCAGGCCCGAGGTCTCGTACGCCGACGGCCATCCCTGCACGGCGCCCTTCGTCGACGCCGGAGGGCTCTGGAGCACTTAGTGCTGCAACCACAAACGTTTGCCCTCTTTGGACAGTGGTTCATGGTTCCTCGTTCAGGCAGCCGAAGCATCCCTTGCGAGCGACTCCCCGGGATCGTCATTGTCGACGTCCTCGAGGCGGGCCACAGCCGGCCAGAGACCTCTGAGGGCGCCTTTTTTCTCCAAGGCCACCCGTCTCGGGTCACGCCGGGTCCGACCGGGCAGATGCCGGCCGGCTCGACGGTGCGTGATGGCCAACCCTTCGGGGTCGACCGTGGTCCCGCCCCCAGGTGATCGGGAGGCGATGTTGATGGCACCCACGATGTCGCGGTGGGCGTGAAGACCGCAGTGGGGGCAGGAGAAGTTCCTGCCCTTGGGCTTGGGCACCTTGGCCCCACAGCGCGGGCAGGTCGACGAGGTGCCTCTTTCGTCGACGAGCAGGACCTCGATCCCGGCCGCTTGCGCCTTGTCGGTGAGCACCGCCATGAGTTGTCCCACCCGCCAATTGCGAGTGGCCAGGTTCTGCCGGGCGCCGGCGTCTCGATCGAGCACCCCCCGGGGGTCGCCCACCACCAGGGTGCCGATGCGCTTCTGGCGGGCCACGTCGACGACGGTGGTGGCTGCCTCGTGACGGGCCTGGGCCAGACGGCGTCGGTGCCGGCCTTCCAAGACCTGAGTCCGGGCCCGGTACTTCCGCCACCGACGAGAGCCGCGCTGGCCTTTGGTCGGCGCCCGGCGGGCCACGGCGCGGTGCCGGGCCTTCGCTTCGGCCAGGTGCAGGCGGGATTCGGCCCGGGCGGCGCGTCCTGAGACGAGCAGGGCCCCGTCCTCGGTGGCCACGGCGAAAAGGTGGATGATGCCCAGGTCCACCCCGGCGACACGGTCCGGGTCGGGACCCTCCCCCGGTTGGTAGGTCTCGACCTCGATCTCGGCCGTCACGTCCACACACAGCCGGGAACCGTCGGCCAGAAGCGTCACCGAGCGGATCGACGATGCCGGGTACGGAGCATCCCGGGTGAGTCGGACCACCAGTAGTGGCACCCCCCGAGCAGTGGGGAGCCGGAGGCGACGTCCGTCGAGGTCGAAGGTGCCAGCGTAGTAGCGCGAGGGCATGAGGGCCTTCTTGCGCCTCGGATAGCGGGCCGACTTGTCACCGGCTCTGCGTCTCTGGGCCGTGGTCATCCACGCATCGGAGTAGCGCCGCAGAATGGACCGCGCCCCGGTCGTCGACAGCTCACCGAAGATCCCTGGTCCATCGGCCGCCAGAACCCGGCACAGCTCCTGATAGCCGGCCAGGGGTGCCGCCCCTCGATGACGACGCACGGCGCTCAGTTCGAGGACGCAGGCCCAGACGTCTCCCCCCGAGCGCAGGAGACCGAAGCAACGCTGGCGTTGTCCGGCGGTGGTTCGCAAGGCGATGCGCGCTGTCCTGTGGACGACCGTGGGCGCATCTGGCCGACGCTGGCGGGGCACGCTCCCATGGTGCCGCACGGCTGTAACAGCGCATTGTTACCGGTCGAGCAGTTAGCGGTTCGTCCCCGGATGACCGGTCAGGTCCGAGGCCTTCGTCAGCCGGGGACCCCTCGTCGCCCCGGCCAACGACGATGCCTGTTGGCTTACATCGACATCGGCCGCCCCCGCCCGCAGGGCCCCCACCGTGCAGGACTCCTTCGGGCGGTGCACAAAGGGGTCGAACCGGAAGTGCCGGATGGCGTTCTCATGGGTTATGGCCGANNGGCCTCCGACACACCGTCGAGCGAAGCCCACAGGGTCTCCGGCGAGATCGGCCAGGTCGAGTCCGAGTGCGGATAGTCGGCCTCCCAGCAGATCTTGTCCATCCCCACCCGGTGCCGCAGCTCCATACCGGCCGGATCGTCGATGAAGC
>PKWD01000085.1 GCA_003131945.1 Acidimicrobiaceae bacterium | reverse complement strand
GGTGATCGGCACCGCGCCGGGCATGTTGGCCACGCAATAGAACAGTGAATTCGCCACCGCGAAGGTGGGGTGCGAGTGGGTGGTGGGGTGACTCGATTCGAAGCAGCCCCCCTGGTCGACCGAGATATCCACCAGCACCGATCCGGGGCGCATCCGGGCGACGAGCTCGTCTGTCACGAGCTTGGGGGCGCGGGCTCCCACCACGAGAACGGCACCGATCACGATGTCGGCGTCGAGACAGTTCTCTTCAATGGCATGGGTGCTCGACGCCACCGTCTCCAGGGCGCCGCGGAAGTGGTGGTCGACCTGGCGCAGCCGCTCGAGGTTGCGGTCGAGGATGTACACCTGACAGTGAAGACCCACGGCCAGGGTCGCCGCCGCCATCCCGACGATGCCGGCGCCGAGAATGACCACCTTGGCCGACCGCACTCCGGGGATGCCGCAGACGAGGACGCCCCGCCCGCCGCCGGGCCGCATGAGGTGATGAGCGCCGACGATGGGGGCCATACGTCCGGCCACCTCGCTCATCGGGGTGAGCAGAGGAAGGGACCCGTCCGGTAGTTGGACCGTTTCGTAGGCGATGGCCGTGTTCCCCCCGGCCAGGAGGGCATCGGTGCACGATCGTGAGGCGGCGAGATGCAGGTAGGTGAAGAGCACCTGGTCCCTCCGTCGCCCGAGACGGCCGTACTCCTCGGGGATCGGTTCCTTCACCTTCAGCACGAGGTCGGCCTGCGCCCAGATATCGTCCGGGTCTTCCAAGATCCGGGCCCCCGTCCGGGCGAAATCCTCGTCGGCGATGGCCGATCCGGCGCCGGCGCCGTGCTCCACCTGAACGGTGTGGCCGGCCGAGGTGAGCTCGCGGACGCCGGCCGGAGTGATAGCGACCCGGTACTCGTCATCCATCCGTTCCTTCGGGACTCCGACGATCATGGGTTTACCCCTTTCTGCCCTGGACAGCAGGGAGATCCGACAAGGCGACGGTAGGCGTTATCGGTGCCCGGGAAGGGGAAAATGCGGCGTCGTCCGACAGCGTCGTCCGACAGCGTCGTCCGACGGCGTCGTAACGGCTCGCCCCCGGGCAACGTTCCACCCGGAGAGCCTTTCGGCCGCGACCGCCCGATGACGGCAGCCGAGACGCTCGAGGAGGTGTCGGACATGCGAGGTCTGCGTCGGGCAACGCTGGCGGTGGGTCTCGTCCTGGCCGCCACGGCGGCGGTGCCCCTGCCCGCCGGGGCTGCCGGCAAGGTGGCACCCAAGCAGTACTTCACCGGAGTCATCAACGGAACGGACGGGAACACATCCACCCCCATCACCATCCAGATGGCCTGTTTCGGGCCGCTCCGGCCCGGCGAGACCGGGCACCCCATGAGTGGCCAGACCCTGGCCGTGCACCAGCTCTTCCCGCCATCGTCGGCGGGTGGTTCGCTCGGATACACCGGGAGGGACTCGCAGATCGAGGTCTTCTTCGAGGCGCCTCCGGCGGCCGCCGCCCGGGCGAGAGCAGCGGCCAAGACGGTGACCTTCGTCCGCTACGACAAGACACAGCCTCTGTCCACGTCGCTCACCCTCCCGTGCGCGGGGACGGGAACGGTCTGGTTCAGCCCCGTTCCCGTCGTGCCTCCGTCGCGGTCGGCGAGCGTGTCCGTCGAGTTCGCCGGCCAGCCCTAGACGTCGGTCGGCCCTGACGGAACGCTGTTCCGCCGGACCCGAGAAACCCCTGCCCACTGAGGGTCTCCAACCTCGACTCGGCGCGTCTGTGGCGATGCGGGGATCTGCAATGATGCGTCGACGGCGACGCTTCAGAGCCGGCGAGGCATGGGGGACACGCAATGCCGGGAATGAGCACGTTCCTCCAGACGAAGAACCCGGTGGTCGTTTCGGCCTTCCACACCGCTCTGCTCCACCAGCTGCTCTTCATCGCGTTCACCGTCGTCGTCCTCTCGATGGTGTGGAACATCCTCCGCACGGTGCAATACCGGCGCTCGTCCGCCGCCGGAGCGGTTCCGGTGGCCCGGACCCCGGCGGTTCTCCTCCCCGAACCGGTCGCCCGTCGGGTCCTTCGGATCGGGTTCGGCCTCCTGTGGATCCTGGACGGACTGCTCCAGCTCCAGTCGGCCATGCCGCTCGGCCTGCCGTCCAGCGTGCTCGAACCTTCGGCCAACAGCTCGCCCGGTTGGGTCCAACACGTGGTGCACATCGGCGTGACCATCTGGACCCACCACCCCGTGCAAGCAGCGGCGTCGGCGGTGTGGCTCCAACTCGGCATCGGGGCCGCCCTTCTCCTGGCTCCCCGGGGACGGTGGTCCCGGTTCGCCGGCCTGGCGGCGATGGGGTGGGGACTCGTCGTCTGGGTGTTCGGTGAGGCATTCGGCGGGATCTTCGGCCAAGGCAGCTCGTGGCTCTTCGGCACCCCCGGTGCCGTCCTCTTCTATTGCGTGGCCGGAGTGCTGGTGGCCCTGCCCGAAGCCACGTGGTCACGACCGAGACTGGGGCGGGGGATCCTGCGGGCCTCAGGCGTGTTCTTCATCGGCATGGCCGTCCTCCAGGCCTGGCCCGGGCGGGGATTCTGGCAGGGCTCGGTGAAGGGGACGAGTTCAGGGACCCTGACGACCATGGTCCGCCAGATGGCCCAGACCAGTCAGCCCGCCTCCCTGTCCTCGATCATGCGGGCGTTCGGACGGTTCGACGCGTCACACGCTTGGGCGGTGAACCTCGTCGTCGTCGTCCTGTTGGCGGCCATCGGACTGGCGCTCGGCACGGCCCGGCCCCGGCTGGTGCGGCCGGCGGTGTACGTGGCCGTGGCCCTGTGCCTCGCCGCCTGGATTCTCGTCCAGGACATGGGATTCCTCGGAGGTGTGGGGACCGACCCGAACAGCATGGTGCCCACGGTCCTCGTCTTGGTCTCGGGCTATCTGGCCGTGGTGCGCGTCCCTGCACCGGTGACCGTGTCGATCGAAGCGTCGGCCACCCCCGTCACGGCCGGCCCGGCCGTCGTCATTCCCGTGGGTGGGGGGCCATGGTGGGACCGGGTGGCGCCCAGCTACCTCCTGCGCCTGCTGGCCACGATGGCGGCGATCGTCGTCGTGCTCGTCGGTGCCGTGCCGATGGCCTCGGCGTCCATCAATCCGAATGCCGATCCGATCCTGGCCGTGGCCGTGGACGGAACCCCGAACACGGTGGACGTCCCGGCGCCGGCGTTCCACCTCATTGATCAGCAAGGCCGACCGGTGTCGCTCTCGGATCTCCGCGGCCGCACGGTGGCACTCACGTTCCTCGACCCGGTGTGCACATCGGACTGCCCCCTGATCGCCCAGGAGTTCCGCGATGCCAACTCGCTGCTCGGAGCCGACTCGAGCCGGGTTCTGTTCGTGGCCGTGGTGGCCAACGAGATCTACCGGCNNCCCAAGAGGGCCTCGACCACATGCGGAATTGGCTGTTCCTCACCGGATCGCTGTCGGCCCTCGAAGATGTCTGGCAGCACTACGGCATCGCCGCCCAGGCCCTGCCGGCGGGAGCCATGATCGCTCACAGCGACCTCGCCTATCTCATCGATGCCTCGGGACACACGCGCGAGGTTCTCAGCACCGAGCCCGGCAACGGGTCGGCGTCGTCTTCGTCGTTCTCCGTGTACCTGGCGTCAGCGCTCGAACGTGTTGTCCACGCGTGAGGAGGGCAGGGTCTCGCTCGCCACTCGCCGTCGGCGCGCTGACGCTCCTGGCGGCGGCCAGCGGCGTGGCCGGTTGCTCGAGCCCGACACCTGACACCACCGCCTTCCACGGATCACCTCCCGCCGTCCACGTGGCCCTCGATGCCACCTTCGCCACGCCCTCCGGTGTCGTGGCCGTGGTGGCCATGGGCACGCTCAGTGATCCGCTCAACACTTTCTGGCAGCTCTTCTTCCGGCCCGACGCCACGTCCCGGTGGACACTCGAGACGCCGCCGGGGGTGGCCGACAACGGCGGCCTGGTGGCGAGCCCGAGTCCGGTGGCCGGTGGGTCGTTGCTCGTCGGCATCGAGCCGAGCGAAGCGCTGCGCTTCTCGCCCCTCGCCCTGAGTGCCAACGACGGGACATCGTGGTCCGCCGGTCTCGTTCCCGGAGGTCTGGCGGCGGTGCCCGACGCCCTGGCCGTGGCCTCGGACGCGGGGTCGCTCGCCCTGGTGCGCTCGGCCGGTGGTGAGGTGCTGCACAGCAGGGGGGACCCCACCGCCTGGTCGAAGCTCGTTAGCCGCGCTGCCCTGGCGTCGTCGTCGGCGGGCATGTCGTGCGGTGTGGGCGAGCTCACGGCCGTCGCTCTCGATGCCACCCGGGGCTCCTTGGTGGGGACGACGTGCACGGCACCGGGGGTCGTGGGCATCTTCGGGTCGACCGGTGGCGGCTGGCGCCTGGTGGGGCCG
>PKWD01000373.1 GCA_003131945.1 Acidimicrobiaceae bacterium | reverse complement strand
CAGCTGCTCGCCGCCGCTCTCGGAGCACCGGTGACCACCGGCGATGCGCCCGAGATCGGCGTGGGTGAGGTCGTTCTGAGCGGCGAGGGCCGCACCGACCCCGTCCTCGGACCGGAGGGGGAGGACCTGCCCGTCGTGCACTGGCACGGCGACACCTTCGCCATCCCCGCCGGGGCGATCCGTCTGGCCTCGAGCAACCGCTACGAGAACCAGGCCTTCCGTCTCGGCCACCTCGTCTACGGCCTGCAGTTCCACCTCGAGGTGGACGACGAGGTNNGCCGTGTCTTCGGCCGTTTCATCGCGCTGGGATCGGCCGCATCGTGACGTCCGTAACCGGATGTTCATGCGTAGCGTTCGTCTCGAACACGGCGCCGGCACCAGAGTGTCCGCAGAACCCGAACGAGGGCCACACAAAGGGAGGACTCCCGAGCCATGGATGACGCCACGATGCTCGCCGAGCTCGAACCGATCGCAGAACGCCTGGTGGACCGCCACCTGGGAATGGCCAAGGAGTGGTTTCCCCACGACCTCGTCGATTGGCGGCCGCCACCGTCAGTCGGGAGCGCCGGGTCGACCGACCCCCTGCCCGAGGGCGTGGCCAGTGCCCTGTTCGTCAACGTACTGACCGAGGACAACCTGCCCTACTACTTCGCCTCGATCGACCGTCTCTTCGGCCGCCAAGGCGCCTGGGGATACTGGACCAGGCGCTGGACAGCCGAGGAGGGCAGGCACTCGATCGTCCTGCGGGACTACCTGATCATGAGCGGGCGTCTCGACCCGGTCGTCTTGGAGCGCGCCCGGATGGAACAGGTCACCGGCGGTGTCTCGCCCCAGCCCACGAGCATCGCCGACGCCTTCGCCTATCTCGCCCTCCAGGAGCTCGCCACCCGGATCGCCCACCACAACACCGGCAAAGCGCTCCCCGACGGCGAGGGCTACGAAGTCATGAAGCGGGTGGCCGCCGATGAGAATCTGCACTACCTCTTCTACCGGGATCTCGTCTCCGCCGCTCTGGACATCGATCCCTCGGGGATGATCGAGGCCATCAAGCGCCAGGTGCTCAACTTCGAGATGCCCGGCACCGGCATTCCCGGTTTCGCCGAGCATGCCAAGGCCATAGCCAGCGTGGGGATCTACGACCTGGGCGTCCACCATGACCTGATCCTCAAACCTGTCGTCCTCGGCCAGTGGGACATCGCCGGCCGCCAGGGCCTCACCGCTCCGGCCGAGGCCGCCCGCAAGCGGCTGGTGCAGTTCATCACCCGGCTCGGCCGGGCGGCGGCCCGGGTCAAAGAGCGCCGAGCCGGGACAATGGTCGAGGCGGCGCGTCAATAACTCGGCCCCGCGTCGTTGCCGTGCTTGCCGGCCCTTATGGCACCGGCGCTGGCGCTGGGCTCACTCGAGGCCCCGGCGGATGGCCCGTTCGACAGCTGAATAGTCGCCGTCCGACCGTTCCAGGTTCAGCGGTTCGGCCGGCGGCAGCTCGGGCTGGGCGATGAAGCGGGGCACGGTCCCCCGGTGGGCCTGGGCGGCATGCACGAGGAACGGGTGGCAGAGATAGACATCGCCGGCCGAACCGGTTGCTGTCACCACCGCCCGGGCTTCGGTGGGGCCCAGGTGCCGGGCCAGCTCCACGAAGGACATGCCCTCGTCACCGGCGGGGGAGAGGATCGGGGGGATGTCGAGGTGGGAGCCGACCCGGATCCTGGTAGGCGCGTCGTCGGGACCGACGTCGGAGAAGAGGAAGAGCATCAACAGCCGTCTTCCCCATGAGTGCAGGTTGAGCCGGAAAGGCCAATCTCCGAAGCTGCCGTCTGTATGCCAACCGGTGTCGTCCGGCTCCGGCCTGTGGGGGAAGCGGATCGGGAACGTCCCCAGGCTCCAACGCGGCACCCACCGCCCCGGCCCCACGAGCTGGTCGAAGCAGCGGTGGAGAACCGGGGTGTTGACAGCGCGATTAAACGGCTCGGCGCCAGACCCGGGAAGACGGATGACGGCCTGCGTCCAGCCTGTCGGCTCGTCGGGGTCGAGTCCCATCTCGTCCCACAACAACGCCCGTCCTTCGTCGGCCACCGACCTCGGGAAGGCGTTCTCTATGTGGACGAAGCCATCGTCGATGAAGGAGTCGATCTCTTCGGAGGTCAAGCCATCAGCCATATTCGAAAATCGTAGAGGTAGAGGTGCCGCGTCTGAACATCGTGACGCGTTCGCGCTCACCCTGTCGAGGCGGTCGGGTCAGGACGGTACCGTCACGGCGTAGGTGAAGCATTGCGAGACGAGTGCCCGCACGTGCACCGTGTCAACTGCCGGCAGGGCGAGCAGGTCGAGGAGATGGGCTTCGATGTCCTCGCCTTCGTCGACCACGGTGATGTCGGCATAGTCGAGGCTCTCGTCGGCATGGTACGTCCGCAGAACGCGGGGGCCCGTGCGCAGGGCGTCGGGCAACTCACCGGAAGCCCGGTAGCCCTGGCACCGCTCGCCGTGGACGAACACGGGACCGGTTTCCGCCCACGGCGAACGACCCGTGAACGGCGAGTAGGAGATGAGGAGGATGGGGTCACCGGCCGCCGCCAGTGCCAGACAGCAGCGAAGCGGTTCCCATCCCTGGGCCGCCAACGGCGCCAGTGGGTTGCCGGCCTCGTCGTGGCCGGTGTGGCGGATCGCGTCCAGCCGGGACGGGTCGATGGCAGATACCTGAAGGCTCGTCATGTGCTCAGCATGCGCCGCCCGGGCCGACGCGGCTGGCCGGTTTCGGACGTGTTTATTCCTCACTACCTCCCAGGTAATGGGCGGTGCTTCGGGTCCGACTGAACAACGACAGGACCAGGGAGGTGGCGTTTATCTGCTCGGTGGTGAGGCCGATGGCCGACGCCTGATCAGCGCCGGGCCACGAGTGGCCACCACCGAGGATGGTGTAGAGGCCCACAGATGTTCTGTCGACGCACCCGGACCACTGTTGGCGCACGACCTGGGATCCGATGCGGGCGGAACGCGCAGTGGTGCGGCAGCGGTCGAGGCGGGCCCAGTCCCCCATGTTGAGTTCGGTGCCGCGCACCTTGATGCCGGGGAGCGAGAGGCCGATGGCACCGTTCTGGTAGGGGACGAGCGGGTCCTCGGTCCCGTGGAAGGCCAGGATGGACATCGGCCGCGTGCAGCCGAGTTGGAATTCGACGGCCACCGTGGCGATGGCGGCGATCTGACTCTGATGGGCGCAGGAGTAGGCGACGGTGAAGGCGGCGCCGGCGGAGAACCCGACGGCGAAGATGTCGCTCTTGTCGACGCAGTAACTGCGCTCGAGAGAGACGACGAGTGCGTCGACGAAGGCGGCATCGGTGCCGTGGCCGTTGAACTGCCACTCCGACTCACCGGCCTGGGTGTGGGGCACCGCCACCAGATATCCGTCCTTCGAACCGCGCCGCGGCAGACCGGTGAGAGCGGAGAACTGCGTCGGGTCAGAGCCGAACCCGTAGAACAGGAGGATGAGCGCCGTCGGATGCTGAGGCCGGTAGGCGCCCGGCACCGAGAGCTCGTAGGACCCGTTCACGGCGCCGGCATCCAATGTCTGCGTTTGCTCTCCACCGGTGCGGACGCCGCCCACCCTGGAGCGGTGGGCACACCCGGGCGAGAGTTCGGTCTTGGGAATCGGAGTCCTCGAGCCCGTCGAGGTGGTCGACGCCCGGGGCGAGGCACATGCGGTGCCGACGACGGCCACCACGGTCAGGGCCACGAGGACGAGGGACGCTCTTCGACGCTTCACATCCAGCGCAGGTCGTCATCGGCGGTGTCGGTGACCCGGGCGCAGGTGGGGCAGAACCACCGGGTCTCGAGGGCGGTGCCGCACGAACGGTGGTGGGGGCCGGCCACATCGCCGCCGGCCACGTCCCCGCCGGATTCCCGTGACCCCCAGCGGGCCAGGAGGCGCAGGGCGCCGGCCAGCTCGCGCCCGGCTTCGGTGATCCGGTACTCGAGCCGGGGCGGGCGGTCGGAGTAGGGCACGGCCAGGACGAGCCCCTGGCCTTCGAGCCGGCGCAGCCGGGCCGTGAGCACGTTGGGGGCGAGCCGGGGGATGTCCCCCTGGAGCTCGGAGAAGCGGCGGGGACCGGCCAAGAGGGCGTCCACCACCAACAGGGTCCACCGGTCGCCGACCCTGGCCATTGCCTCGTCGAGCCCGGAGGTCACCGGCCCATCCTGGCCCATCGTCGTTTGTCGGCGCACCTGCCGTCCTTCCCGTGTGGTAGTAAATAGTAACTTGCAAGTGACTAGTAAGTCAGGAACTCAGGAGGTCGGAAATGGGAAAGGTTCTGGAGGAGCTGTCGGCGGCGGTGCGCGGTGCAGCCGAGACCGTGGGTCCCTCGGTGGTGGGGGTGGGAGCCGGAGGAAGCGGTGCGGTGGTGAGCGCCGGGGTGGTGGTGACGAACGCCCACAANNGAGGTGAGGAGACGGTGGTGACCTTCGCCGACGGCCGCCGGGCCCCGGGTCGGGCCACGGGGGTCGACATCGACGGTGACCTCGCCGTGGTGGCCGTCGACACGGCCGACGCGCCGGCGCTCGAGTGGAGCACGACGCTGCCCGGCGTGGGCGACGCCGTCCTCGGTCTGGCCAACCCCGGTGGGCGTGGGCTGCGGGTGAGCGTCGGCTTCGTCTCGGCCGTCGATGTGGCCTTTCGTGGTCCGGGCGGCCGGAAGGTGAGCGGTGCCCTCGAGCACACCGCCCCCCTGGCCCGGGGGTCGTCGGGCGGTCCGCTCGTCGACGGTGAGGGCAAGCTCGTGGGGATCGATACGCACCGGATCGGCGACGGTTTCTACCTGGCCGTTCCGGCCGACGCCGAGCTGCGCGGGCGGGTCGACGCCCTCGGTCGCGGCGTCGAGCCCCGCCGACCCCGGCTCGGGATCGCCGTGGCCCCCTCGCACGTGGCCCGGCGCCTGCGCCGGTCGGTCGGTCTGCCCGAGCGCGACGGGATCCTCGTCCGCGCCGTGGAGGACGGCGGCCCGGCGGCGGTGGCCGGGATCCGCCAGGGTGACCTCGTGGTGGCCGTGGCCGGTACGCCGGTGGTGACGGTCGACGACCTGGCCGCCGCCCTCGAAGGGGCCGGGACAGCCGCTCCGGTCGAGCTGGCCCTCGTCCGCGGGGTGGAGGAGCTGACCGTCGCCGTCACCGTGACGGCGCCGGCCACCGAGGCCGGGACCACCTGATCCGGGAGCGGGCCCAGTCCACGGCCGACGGTCGTGGACTGGGACCGCATCGCCAGGACCACCGGGTTCGTGGCAACCTCTCGGTCCACGGCGAGGCCGAGGACGGAAAGGACCCCTGATGATCAAGCTCACCTGTCTGATCCGGCGCAAGCACGGGATGTCACCCGAGGATTTCCATGCCTACTGGCGCGACCACCACGGTCCCCTGGTGGCCTCGACCAAGAGCGGCAGCCATGTCGTGCGCTACGAACAGCACCACCGTCCTCTGGACGACTACGGGGACAGCGACGACGGTGGCTACGACGGTGTCACCGTGCAGTTGTTCCCCTCGATGGACGAGTACAAGGCGCACATCGCCGAGAAGGACTTCGCCGATGTCTGGGCCGATCTGCCGAAGTTCCTCGACACCGAGCGCCTGGCCTTCGTCCTCACCGAGGAGCCGCTCGTGATCATGGACCGGGCCACGGCCTGAATCGGCTCACCACCGATGGGCGTCAGGCCGCCGCCCCACCCACCACCGGTGCGTCGAGCGGGGTGCCCCCCATGGAACCGGAGAACCCGGCGTCGCCGAAGTTGAACAGGCCGCCGTCGGAGGCCACCAACCAGTAGCCGCCGCTGCCCGGTCCCGGGATCAGGGCCACCACCGGTCGGGCCAGGGCGATGCCGCCGGTCGAACCGAAGTACGGGGCGCCGCCGAAGGCGAAGACACCGCCGTCGGACGCCACCAGCC
>PKWD01000451.1 GCA_003131945.1 Acidimicrobiaceae bacterium | reverse complement strand
GTGACCATCGAGGACTCCCTGGAGCTCGGCCTCGACCAAGACCGCCACGCCCACCCCGACGTGGTGGCCATGCAGGCCCGGGAAGCGAACGTGGAGGGCGAGGGGGAGATCACCCAGGCCGAGCTGGTGCGCTGGGCCCTGCGCATGAGCCCCGACCGGGTGCTGGTGGGCGAGATNNCCACCTACGCCATCCAGGCGCCTGAGCGCCTGCCCTTGGAGGCCACCAACCTCATGGTGGCCAGCGCCGTGGACTTCGTCGTCCACCTCGCTCTCGACGCCCGAGGCCACCGGGTGGTGGCCTCGGTGCGCGAGGTCATCGACGCCGATGGCCCCCAGGTCATCACCAACGAGATCTTCCGGCCCGACGGTCTGGGGCGGGCCGGTCCCGGCGTGCCGCTGCGATCCGAGACCCTTGACGCCCTCATGGCCGACGGCTTCGACCCTGACGTGCTCGAGCAGGGAGTCTTCGAGTCGGCCATGGCCATCCGAGGCCGGTCGGACCGGTGACCGCCCTCATGGCCCTCCTGGGCGCCGGGGTCGGGCTGGGGCTGGTGCTCGTGATGGCCGGTCTGCGGCCCACCGCGTCGGTGCCACCTCGGCGCCGCCAGCTGCTCTCGCGACTGCGCCGGGACCGCCTGGTCAGGCGCCTGGGCCTGGCCGCCGGNNCTGGCCGGGAGGGGCGAGCGCACCCGCCAGGTGGCCCGTACGGAGGCGATCGCCGGCTGGGCCGAGATGCTGCGCGACACCCTGTCGGCGGCAGCCGGCCTGGAGCAGGCCATCCTGGCCACCGCTCCGGTGGCGCCCGCCCCCATCCGTATCGAGGTCTTGGCCCTGGCCGAACGCCTGGGGAGCGAACGTCTCATCCCAGCGCTACGTCAGTTCGCCACCGAGTTGGCCGACCCCACCGGCGACCTGGTGGTGGCCGCCCTGGTGCTGGCCTCGGGCAACGAGGCCCGTCGCCTGGCCGAGTTGCTCACCAGTTTGGCCGCCGCCGCCCGGGACCAGGCCGCCATGGAGCTACGGGTCGAGGCGGGCCGAGCCCGGATCCGGACCTCCTCCCGGGTGGTGGTGGGGGCGACGCTCACCTTCGCCGGTGGGCTGATCATCTTGAACCGCTCCTTCCTGTCTCCTTTCGGCACACCAGTCGGCCAGTTCATGCTGGGCATCATCGGGCTTCTCTTCGCCGGAGCCTTCGTGTGGTTGGCCCGCCTGGGGCGCCCGACGGTGCCCGAACGGTTCTTGGCCGCCCAGACGCCGGTGGCGCCATGACGGCGGCTCTCGTGTGCGGCGGCGGCATTGGCTTCGGCCTCCTGCTCATCGTGCGCGGTCTCGTCCCCACCCGGGTGCCCCTGGCTGTCGCCCTTGATCGCCTGCACGGCACTGCTCGATCGAGCGCCGCTCGGGCGACCATCCCCCGATCGGCGGTGCGCCCGGCCGACGACGAGGGCTTCACCTCGGTGATCGGTCGACCCCTGGCCCGTCGTCTCCAGGGTTTGCCGCTGCTCCCGGGCCGGACACGGGCCGACCTCACCGTCATCGGACGCACGCCCGAGCGTCACCTGGCCGAGAAGGTGACGCTGTGTCTCTTCGGATTCCTCCTCGTCCCCGCTGTCGTGGCCGTGCTGGCGCTCGGTGGCGTGGCCGTGCCCTGGGAGGTGCCGCTGTGGATAGCCATCGTCCTTGGAGCCGGTGGCTTCGTGCTGCCCGACCTCGGCGTCCATGCGGAAGCATCGAAGCGCCGATCCGACTTTCGCCATGCCCTCGGGTCGTTTCTCGATCTGGTCGTCATCGCCCTGGCCGGTGGGGCTGGTGTCGAAGGCGCTCTGGCCGAAGCGGCCGGTGTCGGGCAGGGGTGGGCTTTCGGGCAACTGCGCCAAGCCTTGGAGGAGGCCCGTCTCACCCGAGTGGCTCCTTGGGGACCGCTCGGCCGCCTGGGTGAGGACCTTGGGGTCGAGGACCTGTGCGAACTGGCGGCCAGCGTCGGCCTGGCCGGGTCGGAGGGGGCCAAGGTCAGGGCCACGCTCTCGGCCAAGGCCGGGTCGATCAGAGCCCACAGCTTGGCTGACGCCCAGGCGGCGGCCGAGGCCATGAGCGAACGGATGAGCCTTCCCGTGGTGGTGCTGTTCGCCGGCTTCCTCCTCTTCGTGGGCTACCCGGCGCTGGCCCACGTCGTGACCGGTTTCTGATCACCGCCAACCCAAATTCCAACGCCCCGCAAGTGACCGAGAACACCACTCACCCACGAAGGAGACGCCATGATCTACGAGTTCGAGATGCTGCGGGCAGTGGCCCGCGTGCTGGTTGGTCGCCTGGTCGAGGCCCGCTCTGAGCCTGAAGCCGGTTATTCGACCGAAGCAGTGGTGGTGACCGCCCTACTCGTCACTCTGGCCCTCACCGCCATGGCCATCATCGCCGCCAAGGTGCTGGGCGCCGCCAACAACATCAATACGCAGTGAACGACGCTGGCCGCCGTCAGCGTGTCGCTGTCAGCCGAGCGGTCGGGCGCCGCCGGTTCGACGAACGCGGCAGTGCTGAGTTGGTGGTGGCCACTCCCCTGCTTCTTCTGCTCATCCTGGTCGTGATCCAGTTCGCCCTCTTCGAGCACGCCAGCCAGGTGGCTCAGACTGCCGCCGCCGAAGCCCTGGCCTCAACCCGCACTGACGGTGCCACTTCGTCCTCGGGACAAGCCGAGGCCCAGGTGATCCTCCACGCCGTGGGGCGGGGCGTGCTTCTCAACCCGGCTGTCTCCGTCACCCGCACGGCCACGGTGGCCACGGTCACGGTGACCGGCACTACTGAAGGCCTTCTCCCCTTCCTCCACCTACCCGTCCACGCCACCTCGTCGGGACCGGTCGAACGTTTTGTGGGCGGCCCATGAACGTTTCACGTGGACGCCGCGATCATCGGGGCAGCGTCTCCGCCGAACTGGCGCTGGTGACCCCGCTGCTGCTGCTGTTGCTGGTGTTCGTCGTCATGCTCGGTCGACTGGCCGAGGGCCGCCTCCAAGTCGACGACGCCGCCGCCCAGGCCGCCCGGGCGGCCACAACGGCGGGCGACGCCGGCAGCGCCTCCTTGGTGGCCCGGCAGTCGGCCACGGCCGGACTGGCCACCGACGGGGTCACGTGTTCGACGCTGACCGTGGCCACCGATACCTCTGACTTCGTGCCCGGGGGCGTGGTCCGGGTGGCGGTGACGTGCACCGTCTCGATGGCCGGCCTCTCGCTGCTGCACCTGCCGGGA
Organism: Acidimicrobiaceae bacterium; assembly: GCA_003131945.1. The sequence goes on along the minus strand of PKWD01000451.1, from coordinate 2,452 downwards.
TCGGAGACCCTACGGGGCAGCGCCGTGAGCCCCGTCGATGAGTACCGCAGCGTCGGACCATGACCACGCCCACTATCGAGCAAGGGGTACAGCAGGGCGGCGAAGCGCACCGCTCGTTCACGAGATCCGACGAGCGCGGCCAGGTGACCGCCTTCATCGTCGTCTTGGTCGGCGCTCTCATGCTCGTGGCGGGGCTGGTCATCGACGGGGGGCTAGGCCTGGCCGCCGAGGTCCGGGCTACCGACGAAGCGCAGTCGGCCGCCCGTGCCGGGGCCCAGGCCATCGACCTGGCCGCCTATCGCCAAAGCGGGTCCGTCACCTTGGACCCGACGGCGGCCACCCAGGCGGCGGATAACTACCTGGCCACTACTGGTGACAGCGGTCAGGTGGTGGTGGCCGGCGACGTCATCACCGTGACTGTTCAGGTCGTTCAGCCCACCCAGATCCTCGGCATCGTCGGCCTCCACACCCTCACCGTCAGCGGNNCGCCAGCTCGCCCGCAGTCGTCCCGTGGTCCGAGGGGCGGCGGCGTTCGTAGCCCTGGCTGCCCTGGTCGTGGGCGTGCCCATGGGTCTGGTGCTGGTCGTCGGCTGGCCTCTCCCCCACCACCTGCTCAGTGCCTCGGCTGTGCACACCGCCCTCACCACCCGTGGACTGTCCGATCGGGTGTTGCTCGACCTCCTCGCCTGCGTTGCCTGGCTGGCGTGGGCCAGTGCCACGAGCTCCGTGGCCGCCGAGGTGGTCGCCGTGGCCCGGGGCCGCGCCTCTCGACGCATCAGTGTGGCCGCAGTCTTCCAGCCCGTCGCCGGCCGCCTCGTGGCCGCCGTGCTGTTGGCCGTCTTGTCCTTCTCACGTCCCCAGCCGACATCCCCAGTGCCTTCTCGCCAGTCGCTGGCCAGCCAGCTCGTGCCCGCATCCATTGTCCTCGGGTCCCAAATGATCAAGACGACGCCTTCGACCAATGGATCCCGGGCTACCGCACCAGCACAGGCGACCGAAACGTCGGCTCCAGGAACTCCCGCTTCCCCACCCACGACGACATATACCGTCGTGCGCCACGACACCCTGTGGTCGATCGCCCAGGCAAAGCTGGCCAACGCGCTTCGGTGGAAGGAGATCTTCGTCCTGAACGAGGGCCGTCCCCAGACCGACGGTCAGACGCTGACCGATCCTCACTGGATCTACCCCGGATGGGTACTCATCCTCCCTGGCACCTCTTCGCCAACACCGGGCGTGCCGGCCACGAGCTCTCCGACACCCGGCACGCCGGAGACTCCGATACCGACGACTCCGCTGCCCAGCGTTGAGCCACGAGCTGCCCATTCTCCTGAGACGTCGACACGCACCCAGAACGCTGATCACGCCGCACCAACGCCAGGCGCCGCCAACGGCGTTCCCCATCGCGCCGCCCGTACGGCTGGTCCGGCGCCGATCGCACTTCCCTCAGGCTCCGTCGTGGCCGCCTCCTTCGCCGCCGGAGTGCTGTCGGCCGTGGCCGTTGGCCGGCGCCGTCGCCGGCACTCCTACCAGCCGGAGTCACCGGCGCCTATCCAAAACACGGCACCGCCGCCGTTGGCCAAGACCCTCCAAGCGCTGGCAAGCGCTCGCTCCAACCGCCGCGATGCCGAACCCGACACGGTTGATGATCTGAACGCCGAGAACAACGAGGCAGCCACAGCCCAGAGCTCCAATGCACCCGGACTCATCGAGATCGGGACACGGCAGGGTGACCCGGTTTTTCTCGACCTCATGACGCCGTCAGGCATCTCCGTCGACGGGCCCGGCGCTCACGAGGTGGTCAGGGCCTGGTGCTCAGCCGCCCTCGTACAGGCAGGTCTCGGTCGCTTCGAACTGCTCTCGACAGCCACGACCAGCGGCAGCCTCTTCCCTGGGCTGCACTTGTCCACTGCGATTCGCCTCGCTGAGGGGCCAGATGCCCTATTGCGCTGCGTCGAGACGGAGGTCATTTCGCGTCGGCGCCGCCTCTTCGAGTCCGGCGAGCCTGACATCCCTTCCTACCGTGAGGCTCACGCGGAAGANNCGTCCCTCATCGTCGTCATCGAGACGCTTGACAGAGGCCACACGGAGCGCTTCGCCGCGACGCTCCCAACTTTCAACGAGCTGGACATCGGCGTGCTAATCCTCGGCTCTGATATTCACACCGCGGTCCGAATCAGCGTCGACGCTGAACGAACGGGCACGGAGACAGCCGGGGAAAGTGGTGAGCCGAGCGTTTATACCCAGTTCCACGGGCTCACCGGCGTGGAGGCCAGCGAACTCCTGGCCGCCGTCATCCATTCGACAGAAGAGCCGGAGCCCGAAGATGGGTCCAGCAATGAACCCGTTCAACGTCCCTCGGCGCACCCCAGAACGACGAACGCGAACACCGAGACAGCGGAGTTCAAGGTCCCGGCGGGGGACGACCTTCCCCGGCCCATCGAGATCAAGATCC
>PKWD01000115.1 GCA_003131945.1 Acidimicrobiaceae bacterium | reverse complement strand
CGAGCCCACCGGGAACCTCGACACCGAATCGAGCCTCGACGTGATGTCCGTGTTCGCTGATCTGCACTCCCAGGGCCGCACCGTGGTCCTCATCACCCACGAGGAGGACATCGCCGGCTACACCGGGCGTGTCGTCAAGCTCCGCGACGGACAGATCGTCGACGATTACGAGCAGGACCCGGCCGAGGCCCGCGGCACCCACGTGGCCCATGCCGAGGCCGGTCGGGCAGGCGAGTCCCTGTGAAGCAGCGCGACGTGGTGCGGATGGCGCTCGGTGGCGTCACCTCTAACAAGTTGCGCTCGGCATTGACGATGCTGGGGGTACTCATCGGGGTGTCCGCCGTTATCATCCTGGTGGCAGTGGGCACGGGCTCGTCCCGGCAGATCGAGCAGCGCATCGATGCTCTCGGCACCAACACGTTGACCGTGATCAACACGGGCCGGTTCGGCGCCGCCCGCTCGGTGGCGTCGACGGGGACCCAGTCGCAGGCCGCCACTTTGACCCTCGCCGACGTGAAGCAGATCTCCAACCCCAACAACGCACCCGACGTGGAGTCGGTGTCACCGGTTCTGAGCACGTCGGAGACAGCCACCTATCAGAGTGCCAGCTACTCGACGACCGTCACCGGCTCCACACCTTCGTATCTGACGGCCAGCGACTACACAGTGGCGTCGGGACGGGCCATCACCAGCACCGATGTGGCCCGGCACGCCCAGGTGGTCGACATCGGGTCCGAAGTGGCCAGCAATCTCTTTGCCGTCGGGTCGAATCCCATCGGGCAGCAGATCACGCTCGGTTCGTCGAACTGGCTGGTCGTCGGAGTGCTTGCCTCTAAGGGAACGAGTGGTACGACGGACGAGGACGCCGTGGCCATCGCCCCCTACACGGCGGTGCAGGACCAGCTCACCGGCGAGTCCCAGTCCTTCACCGAGCTCCTGGTCCAGGGCAAGTCTTCGTCCACTCTCACTCTGGCCCAGAGCGAGGTCGAGGACATCCTCGCCGCCCAGAACGACACCACGGTGGCGGACCTTCCCTTTATCGTCGTGAACGAAGAGAGTCTGCTCTCGACGGCGACGTCGACGACCGGCACGCTGACCTTTCTCCTGGGCATCGTGGCGGGCATCTCCCTCTTCGTCGGCGGCATCGGAGTCATGAACATCATGTTGGTGAGCGTGACGGAGCGGACGCGGGAGATCGGGATCCGCAAGGCGATCGGAGCGCCGAAACTCGCCATCCTGCTGCAATTCCTCATCGAGGCGGTGGTGATCTCACTCATCGGGGGAGCAGTGGGTGTCGGTATCGGGTTGATCGGATCGCGATTCAAGATCGACGGCGTCCAGCCGGCTGTGGCACCGGATTCGATACTGCTCGCCTTCGGAGTGGCCATCGCCGTCGGTGTGTTCTTCGGTTTCTATCCCGCCAACCGCGCCTCGTCGCTCCGACCCATCGACGCGCTGCGCTACGAGTAAGGACTGAAAGGCGACCGTCCATGTCAGAGTCTGACACCACCACGAGCTCCATATCTGTACCGGGCATCGACCCACCGACCCAGGAGATCTTCGTCCCCCGAACCGATGGCCACGGCGCCGCGTCAAGCGGATCGGCTGAGTTGCCCTGGGACGACGGCGGATCGGACGACGACGCGTGGCCGGAACGGGGACCGCGCAAGGGGATCCGGATGTCGGTCCCGTCGGTTGTGCTCTTTGCTGCGTTGGTGGCCCTCGGTGGGATCTGGGGTGGCGCCGCACTCCAGCGCAGCCATGGATCATCGTCCGGCACCTCGGCGGCTGCATCGTCGTTTGCGTCGCTCTTACGGGGCAGAGGTGCCACGGGCGGCGGAGGCCTCGCCGGTGCCGGTGGCGCCACGACGGGTACCGTCACCGAAGTATCGGGGTCCACGCTGTACGTGACCAACTCGAGCGGTGATCTCGTGAAAGTGACCGTGGCCCCGTCGGTGTCCGTCAACAGGAATGCCAAGTCGAGTCTGGCGTCGCTCCAGGTCGGCGACACCGTCGTCGTGGAGGGAACGAAGGCGAGCGACGGGTCGGTGACGGCCACGTCGGTGTCGGCCACGGCGGCCGGCGTCACCTCTCCCTTTGCCGGGTTCGGCGCCGGGGGCTGAGCAGGTTAGAGGCGGACGTTCCCCCCGCGCCAGCGGCGGCGGTGCACCACCGTCTCGGTCGATCGTGACCCACGCCCCACCCGATCAACGCCAGACGGGTGGGCGTCGACGTCGCCGCGGACATCGCCCGCCACGGCCACGAGCGTCTCGTCGATGAGCCGCACGATCTCGTCACAACGTTCGCCCAGAGTCATCGTCGACCTCCCTCTCCTCTCTTCATCTGCACCATCGGTCCCGTTGGCGGCGCGCTGAAGGGCGGAACGGATCTGGCGTGTCCCAATCCCATGGACCCTTCCGATTGCTCGCCTCGGTGGGCGTTCTCGTCACCTCACGTGGTGAACGGCGGGGACGATTCGGCATACGATGCGGACCGGCCCGCACCCGACCCGGTTTGCCACATACCCGGTGTCGGTGCCGGAGCAACGGAGACGCAGGCACCGTGGTGGACGACACACAGCAAATGGTGGCGGACCGTATGGCGCTGCGCGCCTTGGTCGACGCCTACGCCGGCCACGTCGACCGACGTGATGCGGCCGCGGCGGCGGCGCTATTCACCGACGGCGGCCGGTTGGTGTCCCGCCTGCACGACGCCGCCGGTGACGCTCCGATCGTCCGCCGCGGCCGGGACGAGATCGCCGCCGCCCTGGTGGCGGGTCTCGACCGTTATGTGGTCACCACCCACGTCGTAGGCGGCCAGACGGTCACCATCGAGGGTGACCGTGCCACCGGTGACACGATCTGCCTGGCCCATCACGTCTACGAGAGCGCCGGATCCCGTCGGATGCTCGTCATGGCCGTGCGTTACACGGACACCTACGCCCGCCGGCCCGGCGGGTGGGGCTTCGCCGAGCGCCAGCTCCACCTCGACTGGCGCGAGGACCGGGCCATGGAGGAACGGTGATGACCCAGAACACGACCATGAAGTTCGCCGTGCTGCCCCCCGTACGCGCCGGCGTGTGCTCGGACCCGGACTGGATGGTCGGCTTCTCCCGGCACGCCGAGGACTGTGGTTTCGAGTCCATCGTCCTCGTGGAGCACCCCGTTGTGATCAGTGACTNNGAGCCGCTATCCGTATGCCTCGTCGGGTCGGATGCCGCTCGCTGATGACTGCGCCATCCCCGACCCGATCGACGTGCTCGCCTTCATCGCGGCGGCGACCACCCGCCTCCAGCTGGCCACCGGCGTCCTCGTTCTCCCGGCCCACCACCCCGTGATCATGGCCAAACGTCTGGCCACCGTCGACGCTCTGTCCAAGGGCCGCGTCCGGTTGTGCATCGGGGTGGGCTGGATGCGCGAGGAGCTCGAGGCGTGCGGGATCGACTTCGCCTCGCGCGGTCGGCGCACCGATGAGTGCATCGACGTGATGCGAGTCCTGTGGGCCGACACCGAACCGGAGGGAGCGACGTTCGAGGGCGAGTTCTTCCGGTTCTCCCATGCCCATACCCATCCCAAGCCCCACCGGTCCGGCGGTGTCCCGGTCCATGTCGGCGGCCACAGCACCGCCTCCATCCGCCGGGCGGCGCGCCGTGGTGACGGGTGGCACCCGCTCGGCCTCCGTGGTGACGAGCTGAAGACCGCCCTGGGCCTGCTGCGCCAAGAGGCGTCGGCCGCCGGACGTGACCCGGGGTCCATCGAGCTGACCCTCACCGGGGTGTCGACGGGGACGACCCCCGAGACGCTCGCCGAGCTCGACGAGATGGGGGTTGACCGGCTGGTGGTGACCTGCCTGCAACCGGACCTGGAGGCGGCCAAGGAGGAGATGTCCCATGTGGCCGAGACCGTCGGGCTGACGCCAACCGGTTGAGCCGGTCACCTCTCGTCGAGGATCCCCGCAGAAACGGCGTCGACCGGGGGCTGCTGGGCAGGAGCGCCCCACCGTGGCCCTGGGGCCGCCATGCGCAGGCTGACCGCCCGATCCCGATCCCGACGCCGGCCCACGGTCACCACCACCCGCAGACCGTCGAGCATCCCCGGCTTGGGCAACCTCCTCAGGCGGGCACTGCCCCGTAGTCTCTCTGTCCATGGAGAGCGCATGTCATCGGTGAGTCCCACCGGCACCCGATCCGACTCCGCCGACGACCCTGGTCCGGTGCCCTGGCGTGACCTCATCGGGCTCTCCGACGTCCAGAGTGCGGCCGAGCGTCTCCGGGCCGTGATTCTGGAGACACCCCTGCAGCTGAGCGAGAGGTTGTCCGAGCACTACGGCGCGTCGGTCTACCTGAAGCGCGAGGACCTCCAGGCCGTCCGGTCCTACAAGATCCGCGGCGCCTTCAACTTCATCGCCGGCCTTTCCCCCGAACGCTTGGGCGCCGGGGTGGTTTGCGCCAGTGCCGGCAACCACGCCCAGGGCGTGGCCTGGAGCTGCCGCCATCTGGCCGTCCCCGGGGTCGTGTTCCTGCCCCGTCGAGCCCCCCGCCAAAAGGTGGCCCGGATCCGGGTACTGGCCGGCGACCTCGTCGAGCTGCGCTTCGCCGGCGACACCTTCGACGATGCCAATGCGGCGGCCGCCGCCTACGCCGAGAAGACCGGGGCCACCGTTGTGCCCACCTTCGACCACCCCATGACCGTGGCCGGCCAGGGGACCGTCGCTCTGGAGACGATCAGCCAACTCGGTCATCCCCCCGATGTCTTCGTCGCCCCCGTCGGCGGCGGTGGCCTCATCTCCGGCATCGCCGTCACCCTCGACGGTCAGGGGGCGCAGACCCGTATCGTCGGCGCCCAACCGGCCGGCGCCCCGGCCATGGTCCGTTCCCTCGAAGCCGGTCATCCCGTGACCATCGACATCGTCGACGACTTCGTCGACGGCGCCGTCGTGCGCACCCCCGGTCACCTGACCTTCGCCGTCGTGCGCGAGCTCGTCTCCGAGTTCGAGGTGGTGGCCGAAGGTCGGGTCTGCACCGAGCAGCTGGCGCTCTACCAGGACGACGGCATCGTGGCCGAACCGGCCGGNNGGGGCCCTGGCCATCGCCGCCCTCGATTCCCTGGCCGACACGATCGCCGGCCGCAGCGTGGTCTGTGTGCTGAGCGGTGGGAACAACGACGTCGCCCGTTACGGCGAGATCATCGAGCGCAGCCTCGTCCACCAGGGCCTCAAGCACTACTTCGTCGTGGCCTTCCCCCAGCAGCCCGGAGCGCTCCGGCGCTTTCTCGACAAATGCCTGGGACCGAGCGATGACATCGTCCTCTTCGAGTACGTGAAGAAGAACGACCGTGAGTTCGGGCCCGCCGTGGTCGGTGTGGAGCTGGCCCAGCGCCAGGATCTCGACGGCCTCGTCGCCCGTATCGCCGCCTCGGGCCTCGACGCCCAGCGACTGCCCCCCGACAGCCCCGTCTTCCGTCTTCTCGTCTGACGAAGGCCGGACTCTTCCCGACCCTCTACAGCTTGAGGTCGCGCTTCGGGCGCACCACGATCTCCGACAGATGCACGTTGGCCGGTCGGGTCACCGCCCACAGGACCGCTTCGGCCACGTCTTCCGGTGTGCCCAGGGGGCCCGGGAGAGCGGCTTGGGCGCTCTCGAGCACCTCGTCGGGAAGTCGCTCGCCCTTCGTGATCTCGACAGCCGGTATGTCGTCCCCGGCCACCGACACGAGACCCTGCAGGACAGCTGTCGAAGGCCACCGATGGACCAGGTTGGCCCGGGGGCGAGGTTGTGGCCGACCCCGGTCTTGTCAGGCCCACGGAGGGATCAGTATCCCTCTGCCTTCTGCCGCCAGTAGGCGAACACACGTGTCATGGCGGCGAGTTCGGCGCTGTCTGGCGGATCGTTTCGGACCGCGTCCGAAAGATCCGAGATGCACTGGTCTCGTTTCGCGTCACTCAGCCTGGCCATCCACGGGTACGCCAGGACGAGTGCTTCCTCCTCGGTCCTGGGTGCGTTCAGGTCTGGCGGGACGCGTTCCATCACGTGGTCGGCCGCCTTTGCGGACCAGCCTCCGCCAAGCATGACCGTCCGCATCGTCGCCCGGGATTCTTCCTGCTGACTCTGTGGTGTCCTTGCCAGGCGTTGCTTCATCGAATCGACCCACTCGTCCACGCTCCTCTTTCTCGGGTGGAGCGGGGGCTAGTTCGGTTTTTTCCGGCGACGGCTCATAGGAGCTGAAATTATGTCTTCGCCTACGACCCCGATGGAACCGAGGCTCCTTGAACCTTTGCGATGAACAAGCCATGAGCGCTCGAGAGCCCGAGGTTCGGAGATTGTCGGGATGCCGATCTCCGTCGGTGCGGAAGCCGGGGTCGGCTGCCTTACAGATTGAGGTCCCGCTTGGGTCGGACGACGATCTCGGACAGGTGGACGTTCGCCGGTCGGGTCACCGCCCACAAAACTGCCTCGGCCACGTCCTCCGGGGTCAAGAGGTGACCGGGGAGGGCCTCTTGGGCACCGGCCAGCACCTCGTCGGGCAGTCTTTCGCCCTTTGTGATCACGACCGCCGGGACCTCGTCGCCGGCCACCGATACCAAGCCCTGGAGCACGGCGCTGTCGAAATTGCGGGCGAAGTTCGTGGCGATGGCGCCCGGCATCACGGTGAGGACCTTGATGGAGTCCTCCATGAGCTCGCGGCGCAGCGAGTTGTTGATGCAGTTGACAGCGTGCTTGGTGGCGCCGTAGACGCCGGAGTCCGACCGCTGGGCCGCCACGGACGAGATGTTCACCACATGCCCCTCGGCCCCGCAGGCCCGCATGGCCTCCACCGCCGCCTGGCTCCCGACGAGAAGGGCGAAGACGTTCGTCTCGAGCATGACCCGCCAGTGTTCGGGGTCCTTCTCTTCGAGGATGGCCTCCGGGTGGCTGAGACCGGCGTTGTTGACCATGATGTCGAGTCGTCCGCTCGACGACACCGCATGGTCGANNATGATGTCGAGCCGCCCCGTCGACTCCGTGGCGTGGGCCACCAGGCCCCGCATCTCGTCGACGTGGCGGATGTCGACCACGTGCGCCTCGGCGCTGCCGCCGGCGGCCGTGATCTTGGCCACCGAATCGGCCATCGGAGCCGGGGTGCGCCCACCGAGCACGACATGGGCGCCGGCACAGCCGAGGGACTCGGCGATGGCCCGGCCGATANNCGGTGACGACCGCGGTGCGGCCAGACAGGGCCCTGTCCGTTGCTCCTTCATCGGGTGACACCGTGGCCCTTATCGCCGCGGTGTCATGTCCAGGTCAGGTGGGGCCTGATCGGGGATCTTCCACTTGAGGAAGGACTTGTCGTAGACGTCGTGGTAGGCGTTGGCGGCGTCAACCATGGCGTGGAAGGCGGTGTCGAAGGAGTCCCAGTCCTCGGACTCGATGCATTTGGAAACCGATGCCACCTCTTCGTCGATGAACTTGTCCATGTTCTCGCTGTACTTCGGTCGCAGGAAGGCGCCCTTCTCCATGAGCCCCCGGGCCTCTTTCAATTGGAAACGGGCCAACGCCTGGTTGCGGGCCTTGCCGGCGTAGTAGCACTTCCAGATCCGCGCCCCCACGAGGGGCATGATCTCGGCCATCCCGGGCATGAGATGCCCGAGCTCGCTCAGGTCGAAGGTGCCTTTTCCGGTATCGATGACGTGGTCGTGATCCGCCGTGTCTGACATGGCTGAATTTCTACCACAGGCCCCCTCGTTCCCAACCGGCACAGCGACCGGACCAACGACCGCAGCAACCAGGCCGGCCGGCGCTGCCGGCAGGCACGGTTGGCGCCGCGTTCGTTGGCGGGCGGGCGTCGTCGATACGATGAGCCTGGTGAGCGACGTTCAGCCCCCCGCCGTCGACGCCCCTCCGGTCCAGAGCCGGTTCTCGGCCTGGCGGGAGGTTCTGCGCACCACCAACCCGCCAACCGGACGCGCACTCGATCCGGTGTCCCGCTGGCTCGTACTCACGAGGGCCGCCGTCCTGCCCATGACGCTCGTGGCCGGGGCGGTGGCCACGCTGTTGGCCGTCCACCGCCACGGCTTCCGGCCCGGCCTGCTGGTGCTCGCCTTCGTCGGCCTGATATTGGCCCATGTGGCCAACAACCTCATGAACGACCTGTTCGACATGGAGGTGGGACTCGATACCTCGAGCTACCCCCGCGCCCTGTACGCACCCCATCCGGTGTTGTCGGGGATGATCTCCAAGAAGCGCCTGGCCGCCGGCGCGCTGCTCGTGAACGCCGTCGACCTCGGCATCCTCGTCGTCCTGGCCGTCTACCGGGGCTGGCCCGTCGTCGCCTTCGCTCTGGGCGGCTTCGCTCTCAGCTTCGCCTACACGGCGCCCCCGCTTCGGCTCAAGAAACGCGGCCTCGGTGAACCCGACGTGTTCCTCGTGTGGGGGCCGCTCATGGTGTGCGGCACCTATTACTCGGCTGTCGGTCACATCCCCTGGGAGATCGTGGCCGCCTCGGTTCCCTACGGCCTTCTCTGCACGGCCGTGCTCATGGGCAAGCACATCGACAAGGCCCCTTTCGACGCCCCCCTCGGGATCAAGACCCTGCCCGTGCTCCTCGGCGAGGCCCGCGCCCGCACCGCCACCAAGGGTCTGATGGCCGCCTTCTACGTCACCGTGGTGGCCTGCGTGGCTGTCCGGGCCCTCCCCTGGCCGGCGCTGATCAGCCTGCTGGCGGTGACCAAGCTGGTGCCGTCGTGGAAGGCGCTCAGCCAGCCGCGTCCCGACGAACCGCCGGCCGGTTTCCCCGTCTGGCCCCTGTGGTTCGCCGCCGTCGCCTTCGTCCACACTCGTCGGGCCGGATCGCTCCTCGTGCTCGGCCTGATCATCGCCGCCATCGCCAACATCCACTGACCCACCCCGGCCGCACCGATCTCTCGGGCCCCCTGGAGGAGGTTTCGCCATGCGCATCGTCGACCATAGAGGTCCGAGCGACCTGAAGACCCGGGACCGGACGGCGCCGTTACCCACGCCATCGGGGCCGAAGCGTCCGCCGTCCACCCCATCGGCAGCCGCCGTCCTCCGACCACTCATCGGGCACTTCCTCGGTGATCGGGTCCCGATCTGCTTCGAATTCTGGGATGGCTCGACCATCGAACCGACCATCGAACCGACCGGGGGATCGGCCCAAGTCCCCGCCGTGGTGCGTGTCCACTCGGTCGATGCCGTGCGCCGCATTCTCTGGGCCCCGGGGGAGATCGGTCTGGCCCGGGCCTTCGTGGCCGGCGACATCGAGATCGACGGTGACATCGTGGCCACCCTCAGGGCCATGAGTGAGGTGTCGGACAAGGACATGCGGCAACTCGGCGTGCGCGCTCTTCCGGCCGCCTTGGCCGGCGCTCTTGGGTTGGGGGCGTTGCGCCTACCGCCACCGCCTCCGCCCGAGGAGGCCCGGCCGCGGGGGCGACGACACTCCCCGAGCCGAGACGCACAGGCCATCAGCCACCACTACGACGTCGGCAACAATTTCTACGAGCTCGTTCTCGGTCCGGCCATGACCTACTCCTGCGCCCGGTTCGCCGACGACACCACCAACCTCGAGGACGCCCAGTGGGCCAAGCACGAACTGATCTGCCGCAAGCTCGGCCTCCACGAGCGACCAGGGGCGAGACTCCTCGACGTCGGCTGCGGGTGGGGATCGATGGCCCTGCACGCCGCCAGCTGTCACGGTGCCAGCGTGGTGGCCGTCACTTTGAGCGCGGCCCAAGCGCAATACGCCCGCCGGAGGGTGGCTGACGCCGGCCTGGCCGACCGGATCGAGATCCGGTTGCAGGACTACCGCGATCTGCGGGGCGAGCGGTTCGAGGCCATCTCGTCCATCGGTATGTTCGAGCACGTAGGGGCGTCACAGATGGCCCGCTACTTCGAGGCCCTGCACGAACTGCTCGTCCCCACCGGGCGCCTTCTCAACCACGCCATCTCCTCTCCCGGAGGGGCGAGAGTGTCGAGCCGCACGTTCATCGGCCGCTACGTCTTCCCCGACAGCGAGCTCCAGGACGTCGGTGAGGTCCTGCTGGCCATGGAGCGAGCCGGCTTCGAGATCCGCGACGTCGAGTCGCTGCGCGAGCACTACTCACGCACACTGCGCGCCTGGGTGGCCAACCTCGAATCTCGCTGGCTCGAGGCCGTCGCCCTCGTCGGCGCTGCCCGGGCCCGGGTATGGCGTCTCTACATGGCCGGCTCGGCCGTCGGCTTCGACGACGGAGGCATCGGTATCCACCAAGTACTCGGCGTCGTCCCCGGGGCCGACGGCTCGAGCGCCATGCCCCTGTCCCGCCACGCCTGGACCTTGTGACCGGCGCTGCTACTCGGTGGCGTCGCTACTGGCCGTCCCAGCAGGTGCCCGGGGGCGAGAAGATGGGCGTCGATGTCACCGGGAGGTCAGAGGGCGGATCCAGGGTGATGGTCGGGTTGCTCTTGTCCTTGATCGAGCTCCCTCTCGTCCATGTGCTCTCGCAGCGCAGAAGGGCCTTCTTCTCGGGCTGATGGACCGACGCCGCGTCTCCGCCGGCCCACATGTCGAAGCGGTATTTCTGGAATTTCTTCCAGTCGTGGTCGCATTCCGAGCACTCGTCCTCATGGATGAAGTACCGCTCCATGTAGGGGACGTAGATGATCTCGCACCACGGCAGTTCCTTGATATCGGTGGCGAAGGTGATCGGGTCGGCGTAGGTGCCGGTGCCGCCCGCCCCACTGTGAATGCAGGGATGGGCGATGTCGGTGCCCGGAGGTGAGTTGTCCACGTAGCCGTAGAGGGTCATGAAGGCCTGAACGGTGCCGGTCGTCTTCGGTGTGGCCGTCTTCGGTGTGGCCGTCTTCGATCTGGACGATGCCTTGGCCTGAGCGTTGGCCGCCGTCGGGATACCGAAGAAAACGCAGGCGACGGCGAGAAAACTGAGGCCCAAGTTTCGGGTGAGGCTCCTGATGTTTCTCCTCCTGGCCACGATCGTCGAGCGTAATTCACCAGTCGCCTTCGTCTCACGGCCGACCAACCGGGCGTCAGTGGCTCTCGTGACCATCGACGTCGTGGCTCGACTTCACCTGCATCAAGGGCGAAGGCGGTTTCGGCCAGGACACGGACGCGGCCGGAGCCGGCGTGATCGCCGGCGCCTTCGAGAAGGCTGCCGGCCAGCCTCACTGCGGGTGCCCGCCTGTCGACGCCACCGGCGGCCACGCGCCGCGCCAAGCCACGCGCCGCCGCCCCGTAAATGTCGGCCCGCCCGGGCTACGAGCCGCCACGGGTCAGCCTCAGTGCCGGGAAGCCTCAGTGCCGGGACGGAGGTGCTCCTGTCGCCAGTTCGTGCACATGGCCATCGGGATCGACCGAAATGAGTCCCGACGTGGCCGAAAAGCCGTTGCCGCCGCCGGACACCGCATACACCTCTCCGTCCGCACTGGCCGTGGCCGAAGCAGCGACAAGACCGGGGAGACCGAGATCGGGGTCGCTGGTGACATCGGTGAGGCCGACGCCGGCCGCCGACTGGGTGGTCATGCCGGCGGTCAGTCCCGGTCCTGTGATCTTCGACACCGGTCCGTTGGGGCTGCACACGATCAATTCGCCGTTGGCCGCCGTCGATAGGCAGCCCGTGCGGTTGACCCAGGCCATGATGAACCGCCCCGTCGGCGAGAACTCGTCGATGGTCTTCGGAACCGTGTCCCAGTCCGACAGATAGATGTCGCCGCTGCTGTTGACGGCCAGAGCGTTGGTTTCCAGCTGCAGATCGGGGCTGAAGTCCCCGAAGGGAAGCGGCGTGTCGTTGTAGGGCAGTTCCGTCGTGATCGTGCCCGACGGCGACATCTTCCAGACGCTGGAACCGTCGGTGAAGTACAGACTCCCGTCCGGGGCGAGGGCGAGGGCCTGCGGAGTGGCGATGGCGGTGTCCAGTGCCGGTCCGTCTCCTGTGGTCTCCACGCCACCGTCGCCGGCCACCGTGCTGATGGTGCCATCGGGGGCGATGGCCCGTATGCGTTTGTTCACGGAGTCGGCGACGTAGATGGTGCCGTCAGGGGCCACGGCCAGACCGCTCGGGCCCCGGAGCTCGGCATCGATGGCCGGGCCACCGTCGCCGGAGAATCCGGCCACCCCGTTACCGGCGACCACCTGCAGCTGTCGGGTCGAGGAGACGTAGCGCAGTATCTGGCTGGTGCCTTCGTTGGCGATGAGCACGGTTCCGTCGCCGGCCATGGCGACCGCGTCGGGATTGTTCAGGACCACCGACGATGGCGTCGGTTTCGGCGGCGATGGCTGGCGGGCCATCACCTTGGTCTTGTACTGCTGGTGGCGCGCCGGGGTGGCGCCCCCGCCGCCTCCCGGGGCCAGGAGTCTGGTTCCCACGGCCAGGGCCAGGGCCAAAGCGAGCAGCGAGGCGAACCACCAACACCGACGACGACGGTGCCGACGCTTCGCCTCTTCGATCAGCGCTTCGGCCGGAGTGGTGGGGGAAGTGGTCGGGGCGGTGGGGGATTCGCCGGGTGCCGCCTCGGCCTCCTTGGTCCCCGTGGCCTCCCTGGTCGACGTGGCCTCCCTGGTCCCCATGGTGCTAATATATCTAGCACTATGATCCCTGTCGAGGTCGATGCGACCGACCCCATGCCGTTGCACGAACAGGTGGCGGCCGAGATCCGCCGGGCCATCG
>PKWD01000413.1:837-12173 GCA_003131945.1 Acidimicrobiaceae bacterium | reverse complement strand
CAGTAGCCGAGGCCATTGGTGGCACCCTGGTCGGTGGTCGGCGTAGGCGTAAAGGCCACGATGTTGCTCACGCTGACATGCAGGCCCGGGAGAGACCCGTAGTAATAGGCGTCACCGAATCCGAGCACGCCACCGTCGGCCGCCACTTCCCAGTAACCACCCCGGTCCCGGCTGGGAGCGATGGCCACGATCGGCTTCTGCAGCTTCAGTCCGGCCGACCCCACCNNAACCACCGCCCGCGGTGGGCACGTTGAACACGGCCGTCCCGCCGGCAGGCAGCGTGATGTTGTTGGTCCCGACGGTTGTGGTCGTGGCCCCCTTGCTCCAGACGGCCACGACCTGATCGGTGATCGTGTTGCCACTGATCGAGGTGCCGCTGATGGTCGCCGCGTTCGGGGCCGGGAACTGCTCGTCGATGAGGGCTATGGNNGATGGACGTGTTCGAGATGACGTCATTGGGGGCGTTGGCGTGCAACGTGATCCCGGTCACGAAGCTCTGGCTGACGGTGTTTCCCGAGATGGTGGTGGTGGAGACACTGGCCCCCGCCGCATCGTCGGCCACCACGATCTGACCGATGACCGGCCCGCCGGGGCCGAACTGACCGACGGCCCCGGTCACCGTGTTGTTCAGGACCATCGCACCGCTGATTCCGGCGCCGGGGTCCCAGGCTTCGATGATGATCCCGCACCCTCCGGTGTTGCCGGTGGCCGTGTTCCCGCTGATCGTGTCGCCCGTCGAGGGGACCGGCGTCGCTCCTGAGTTCTGGGTGAGAGCTCCCGGGTCGACCGGCCCCGTGTCGGCCAGCCCGATCCCTCCGTTGGCGTTGTTCTTGACGGTGTTGTTGGTAATCGTCGAGGTCGACACCCCGTCGAGCATGAGGGCGTGGCCGTCGGGAATCAACTTGTTGGGGTTGACCCCGTTGTTCTCGACGGTGTTGCCCGTGATCGTCAGACCGGTGGCGTCCTCGGCCAGGATGCCTTCGTCATTTGCTCCGCTGACCGTGACTCCGGAGACGGTCGCATTGTTGCTCGCCACGTAGATGCCGACGTCACATCCCGTGGCGTTGACGGTCCCGCCCGTCAGGGTGGTCGTGACGACCGTGGCCGCCGTCAGCCCGGTGGAGCCGGCGGGGACACACGTCACTGCCCCGGCCGGTGAGGCGCCCGGAAAGGCGGCCAAACCCGCCGCCCCGGCCCCCAGAGCCAGACCGAGAAACGAACGACCGACGATGCGCCTGACGGCGTGCGAACGACGAACGAGCATGTCGAACTCCTCCTTCACCAAGTGTCGAGTCTGCGTCACCCGGCGTCGGCCTGTGCCGACGGGTGCCCTGCGAGACCGGCAATCATCCCACAGGCCAGAGTCGAGCACTGATCCGCCCCGGCGTCCAGTGGCCTCAGCCTCCGCCGCGGAGATCCCCCGTCAGAAAGCTCGTTATCTGCTTCGCAAGCTGGGTCAAACCGGGCACGATCGGACGATGTCCGACCTGAATTAGACCGTGGCCCGCGTACTTCACCATGACCAGGGAGACCGAATCACCATCGGCGCTCAGACGCGTGGCCAGCTCCTTCGACTCGTCCGGAGGCACCACCGCATCGTCTGTCCCCTCGATCATGAGAAATGGCGGCGCCTGTTGCGTGACATAGGCCACGGGGCTGGCCGCCACCAGCTCGGGCGTGGCCAGGCCGAACGATTGCCCGAAGGTGTCGTTGGCGAAAACGTGCATGACGGCATCGCCGTTCCAGTCGCTTGTGGTCAGGTCGGCGGGACCGTAGAGATCCACGACACCCTCGACGGCGCTCGACTCATTGAGGTACTGACCGACATCGAACCCGGCCTTGGGTCCGGCCAGACCGAGCATGCCGACGAGCTGGCCGCCGGCGCTGTCTCCGATGGCCCCGATCCGCGTAGGATCTATCTCCAGCTTCTTGGCGTCAAAGCGAAGGAAGCGGACGGCGCACTTGACGTCCTCGATTTGAGCCGGCCACCGATATTTCGGTGCCAGCCGGTAGTTGACCGATACGAATATGTCGCCCGACCCCACCACCTGCTTCTCGATAAGACCGAGGAACGGAGAAAAGTTCTGGTTGCCCGATATCCATCCTCCCCCGTGGACATAGACGACGGCCGGAACCGGGGACGTCGGGGCGGGAACGGGCGTGTACACATCCAGCTCTTGGCCCACGCCACCCGGCGTGCAGTAGGTCACCGTCACCTCGGTCCCCACATCTTCGTTGTTCGAACACGCCGTCGAGGACAGCCCGAGCGCGACAACCATCACCAAGCACAGGACACGGGCACGCATCACAACCTCTCTACCCGGTCGCAGGCCATGGGTCACCCCGTAGGTGGTTGACAAGAAATTGATTCGGTGGAGAGAGGTCGTTGACCATGATGGCTCACGCTGTCCGTGGCGATTTCAGCATCGCTGATGGCAGGGACCTCCGGGGAGTCGGACATGGCAGAGCGTCAGAATCGTGGGCTGAGCTGGTCTGCGGTGCTCGGGTGGGTGTGCGCCGTCTTGTTCGCGGCCAGCCTTTGGAGCGGCGCCGACCGAGGACCGCTGTTCTGGGTGGGGGTCGTCTCGATAGACGTCCTTCTCGTCGGTTGGGTCTACGTCCTCGTCCGTTGGATCAGCCGCCAGGTAGAGAGCCGCGTGCAATAGGGCGCCATGACGACCCGCGGCGCATGCCACCGGCCGCATCCGCCGGCCCTCCTAGACCAAGTCGAGTTCAAGTTGCCTAGATGTCATGCCGACATTTGCTTCTATGGCGGTAGTGCCATTTCAAGAACAGGCAATGGCCCATTGGTATGACCAGGTCGAACGAGCGCGGCAAGATCTCGTGGCAAGCTTGGACGACCTTCGAAGCAAGGCTGACGGCTTCCTGACAGTGTCCGCACTGGCGACAACACTGTTCGCCGTTCTGACACCGGAATGTCGCACCAACGGATCCAATCCAAACCCCTTCGTCAGTCCCGCTTCGGACAAAGGATCGCCGCCTGAGACCCAGTCCCCCCTTATGGAAAGCAAAACGGCCGACCTGATACCGCTCGCATCCGTGAGGAGCAGTTCAGGGACGTACCCCGACGCTGATAACCCAGGGATTGTGAGGCTCCCGCTTTCCAACGACGACGTCCCCAGGCCCTTTCAGACTGACACCTTTCCGGCCATCACCAGCCCGAACAGTGTCATAGCCACCGTCGGCATCCCTCTGTCGTTTACGGTCACCACAACAGGAACGCCCGTTCCGGCCATTATGAGCAAGGGCATCCTGCCGAGGTATCTCGCCTTCGTGGACAACAAGGACGGAACAGCCACCATCCGCGGCACGCCTGAAAAGGCGGGTATTTGTCACACCACCATCAAGAGCAAGTTTGGAACGGGCACCAGCAAGTACGTCCTCGCCCAGGCGTTCACCCTGACCATCCGGCGCTGAGCTACCTCCGGGATCCGAGGTCGGGTAGGGCCACGGTGACGGTTCTCGAGGAGACCTCTCTTATGGCACCGTGGCGCCCTGGATCGCCGCCTCCCTTCGTCGAAGGCTGCCTCAGCCACCGTAGGGCCTAAGCGGCTGGGTGTTGGTCAGGATGGGCAGAGCGGGCCATGATGGGACTATGAGCGTTATCCGCATCAACGCCATCACCGTGACCGAGAACGGAGGCGAGGAGCTCGCCCGCAGGTTCGCCGAGCGAGCCGGCGCTGTGGACCAAGCCGACGGCTTCGAGGGGTTCGAGTTATTGCGTCCTACTGACGACCGGGAGACGTGGCTCGTCATTACCCGTTGGCGTGACAAGGACGCATTCGAGGCATGGGTGGCCTCCCCCGCCTTCGCTCACGGCCATCGAGGCGCCTCGGGCCAGGGCACTGATCGCCCTCCCGTGGCCGCCCATAGCGAACTGTGGTCCTACGACATCGAGGTCGCGGCGCCGTCTTCACAAACCTGACGCTGCCTACCATGGGCGGATTGGGGGCATGCTTGTTCTGATCGCGGACATGGAGGCGACGAATATGGGACCAATCATCGGGGTGCCCGATGACCTGGCGCGGAGACTGGAAGACGAGACCGACCTCGTTGAGGTCGATCACGTGCTGCCCGACGTAGTAGACGAACTCGACGTGCAGCTCGGGAGCACACCTGGGGACATCTTGCTCCTCGTGGAGACACCACGAGATGGATTTGGGCGCTTGGTGACTTTCCTCACCGACTACGCCAAGAGTGCTCCACGACCGTTCGAGTTGACAGTGCGCGACAAGGACGGCAATACGCACCCGTTTCCTGCGCACACCGATGTGAGTGAGCAGGCAATCCGGGATCAACTCAAGCTGGCCTACTTCGGAGAGCCCGGGGATCGCCGGCCCTTGATCCGGGACGGAGATTCACCATCCTCATGATGGTCATTTGCTCCTGGGTCAGAGAGGCGACAGGTACCGTGCCGCCGGTCCCGTTCACGCACTCGACGCCAGGGCAGCAGCACGGATGTTGTTGCCCGTGAACCTCGCCTAATCAGTTGTCGGCGAGGGCGACCCGGGCCAGAGCTTCGACGGGGGCCACGGATCCGGGGGCTTGGGCAGCCACGAAGGTCCGGCTCCCATTGGCATAGGCGTTCACGATAGAACGGCCGGCGATGTTCTGGGCGAAGGCCCCGTCGCCGACGCCGGAGATCTTCGGCATCGCCGGCGCCCCGGGGCGTGGGCCACCTGTCCGGTGAAGACCGCCGCGCTTTGGTGCGCAAATATCGTGACACCAGCAATTCCTCCCCCGGCACCGCCCGTGTACTCGCAGACGAGCCCACCGCCCGGCGTTGCCGTGCGGATCGGGCCGCTGTCGGAGGCTCCGAGCGCAGCATCAGCCTGGGCCAGCGTCGGGCAGGTTGCCGCGCCCGCCGTCACAGCCGCCGTGGTCACGGTGCTCTGGGGTGGCGCGGTGGTTGGCGACGCAGCGGTGGTGGTGGTTGCCGACGCAGCGGACGTCGGGCTGGCGGAAGGAGCGCTACTCCCCGACCCGCAGCCCGTCAGGACCAGGCCGACCGCCAAGGCGCCCGCCGCCAAGGGCACTCGCTTATTCACGGCCACGACCATACGACCCTGTCATTTGTCGGACAAGGGGCAACCGCGGGTCATCCCGTACGGGCTCGGACCACGGCCACCCTTGGTCGCCGTCCAATGATCCCGCCGAACTTCGCATGGTGGAGTGCCGCTTACCGTCGGAAGTGCTCCCGGCTCAGACCTTTCGAACGATGGAGCCGACCCGAGCCGACAGACGATCGGCCCGCCGCACACGCCGATCTTGCCCACCTGTCAGAGAAACGTGTTAGCCCGTGACCATGCGGACAAGGGTCCTCTGTGCTGCACATCATGGACGTTGGCCAATTCAGCGCGTGAAGGCCGATGCTCGGTCTCCGTCAGCGAATCGTGCCGACGCCCGGGATCAGCGGCAGATCGAGCGGGGTGACCCAGCCCGGCGGCCGGTCGTTCACTGCGGGTACCGCGTTCAGTGCTCGAAACCCGGTGGCGAGGCAGCCGGCCGCAGCGGCATCGCGGCCGCTTCCGTCGGTGAACCGGAACACGGTCTCCTGAGTGATCGACGGCGATCCGTCGATCTCAACCCTATAGACGTCGTCCCGGGTACCGCGTGGCCAATCGGGGGCGGCGTCGGTACCCACCCGGTTCACGTGCTCGAGGCCGATGCGAGTCTCACCGCGGAAGATTCCATTGATGGTGAAGTGGATCGCGGCCACCTCCCCTGGTTTGATGATGCCCTTGGCCGTTGTGATCGGCTTGTCGGTGACCCACTTTTCCCAGGTGGTGATGATCCGGTCGAGCTCGATGCCGACAGCGTGGGCGATCATCGGCACGGTGGCGCCCCACGACATAATCAGGATGTCGGTGTGCTCGAGCAACGGAGTGAATTCGGGCGATCGGCCGATGCCCATCTCCTCCTCGTAGTCGCCCTCGTAGTTGATGTAGTCGAGGATCTCGAGCGCNNTCTTCGCAGGCCTCGGTGATGGGATCGACCCACGACGGCGGATTCTGGGCCATGGCGGGCCAGACCCAAGGGGTCATGGCCGTCGAGCAGACGTCGATTCCGGCCCGAAGAAACGTGCCCATAAGGGCGATGTTGTCGGCGGCGTGGGCGGCGGTCGGCCCATAGTGAACGAGGGCATCGGGTCTGAGCGAGACCAATGCATCCACGTCGTCGGTGGCGGCGATCCCGACGGTGCCGATGCCGCAGATCTCGCCCACGTCGCGGCCAACCTTTTCGGGGGCGCTGACGCCCACGCCAACCAGTTCGAAGGCTGGGTGCCGAACGATCTCGGGGATCACCATTCGACCGACAAAGCCGGTGCCCCAGACGACAACCCGCTTGGACGCGCCCGTCATCGGAGCAGTTCGCCAGCATTCACGAGCAGGTACTGCCCCGTCACCGCCTTGGCGTGGTCGGAGGCGAAGAACGCCGCTACATCGGCTACCTCACCGTCCTCGGTCATCCGCCGCAGCGGGAAGTCGGCGACCAGCTCTTGGAGGACTTCCTCTTCGGTCCGGCCTTGCTGTCGAGCCGTCCCGGAAACGTACAGCTGGACGTTCGGGCCCCACATCCAGGAGGGGATCACCATATTGCAACGGATGTTGTCCGGGCCGAGTTCATCCGCCAGGTAGTAGATCGTTGTCAGCAGCGCGCTCTTGGAGGCGGCGTAGCCGGCCTGCGGCATCGCCGGCTTGAACATGGACTGCGAGCCGATGAAAACGACTGAGCCGCCACCGCCGTCCTTCATGACTTTGGCCACCGGCCGCAGGAGGGTCAGCGCGCCGAGCACGTTGGTATCGAACGCCGCCCGCCAGTCGTCGAAGTTCAGATCGTACAGGCCGCCCCAGGCGCGCTCGAACGCGGCCACCTGGATGAGAGCATCGACCGAGCCGAACCGCTCCTGCGCTAGTTGGACGAGCGACGCACAGGAGTCGGAATCAGTGATGTCGGTGGCCCGGTGGGCGGTGCGCTCGCCGTCGGGGTCGAGATCGGCCGCCACCTTCGCCAGCTCGTCCTTCCGACGGGCGGCCAGGACCACGTTTGCCCCATCGCGCAGCGCGCTGCTGGCACACTCCCGCCCGAGCCCAACGCCGACGCCAGTCACGAGCACGGTCTTTCCGTCGAGAAGCACGGCCCTTCTTCTATCGGTTCACCGGCCGGTCTGCACCTTCGGGGGCGGCTCGGGCCCGTTTGCGAGGTCCGGCAAGGCCCTCTCGAACGTCGGCGTGGTCACGCGAAGTAGCTATTCCAGACGGTTAGAGGCCCTCGGTCGCCAGCGTCATGCTAAGGCTGGCGTGACATCCTCCAGCCCGGAGCGGATCATTTCCCGGAGCTCCGGGGTGTCCTGGTGGCCGTGCTTAGCCACCGCGTGCGCCACCGCCGCGTCGAGGACCTCTGCCTCGTTCCCCGCCATGGTGAGCGTGCAGTTGATCTCATTCGGTACCTTGCCGCAGTCAATCATCTTCCGGGCCATGTCGGCCCCCTTTCCTCGCGACGCCGGGAGACAATCCCGGAGAGCTCTGGAGGGACTACTTGGCGTAGTTGCTAGCGCCGAACCAGTCCACGGTCACAACGGGCGCGTCCCCGACCACCCAGNNCCGCTCACGTGGTACTGGAAGTGAGGGGCCTCGCAGCTTGCCGTGTTGGCGATCGGCTTCACGTCGTTCGACCAACGCCATCCCGGGTGGAAGATAAGGCGCCCGATCTCTCCTCCGCCGGCCTTGACGATCTCCGCCCTGCCGTTTGGGAACTCACGGGTCTCGTCGGGCTGCGCAAAGCTCCTGTGCTCAATCTGCTGCATCGCCGTCTCCCCTCGTCGTTCTCGCCCCAACGATGGTATCCTTACTTACTATTAGGTAAGCAGTCAAGGGTTGGGTCAGGATCGACCTATGCAGAGGGATAAACACGACAAGACCGACACCGCAACTCAGATCCTCGACGCGGCTGAGCGCCTGGTGCAGGTCCGGGGGTTCAACGCCTTCAGCTACGCCGACGTTGCCGCCGAGCTGAAGATCACCAAGGCGGCGCTCCACTACCACTTCGCCGGAAAGGCAGAGCTCGGGGAGGCACTCATCGGGCGCTATGCGGCCCGTTTTGCAGACGCGTTGGCGGCGGTGGAATCAAGGGTGACTGACGCACCGGGGCGCCTCGATGCTTACGCCGCCCTTTACCTCGACGTACTGCGCAAGAAGCGGATGTGCCTCTGTGGCATGTTGGCGGCCGAGTACCAGACCCTTCCGGCGTCGATGCAGGAGACGGTGATCCGGTTCTTCGCCGAGAACGAGGCGTGGCTGACGGGCGTGCTGCAACAGGGTCGTGAGGACCGAACTCTCCGCTTCGAGGGACCGCCCGGCGAAGTGGCCCGAACGATCGTCAGCAGCTTGGAAGGCGCCATGTTGGTGGCCCGGCCGTTTGGCGATATCTCGCGCTTCCAGGCCGTGGCCCGACACGTACTGGCGGGCCTGAAACCCATATCTCCGGAGCCCCCTCGGACGCGGGACGGATCCAAAGGGGTGCCGAAATCGCGCGTAAGTCGTTGATCGGGCGTTGCTCCCTGACCGCCGCGCCGATCATCCGATCGTGGTGAGGGAACCTCAGCTCGTCAGCGCCGCCTCGGTCTGGACGGCGATCGGCTCCAAGTCTTCGACCTCCATGGTCTAACCGAACTCGGTGAAGATCGCGGCGACGCCATCCGTCCGTGGTGCGTGGTGCGCTCCGCATCAGAGAGCACGTTGTCCGGACTCTTCGGACGTCCAGTCCACGTCGTTAGTGCTGTTGGCGAGGATGGCGGGCACGTCCCCGCGCGGCCACGGTCCTTGGAGATCATCTCGATCATTTTGATATTCGCGTCGGCACCCACGGCAGTCTCCCCTCGGTGGGTGGTCGATCTGATATTCGCCCACCAGGCGATAAGTGGAAACCCCCGGGCGGAATTTATGATCCGTTTCTGGTGGCGCTTACGGGGCACCTCGGCGTTGCGGAGCTGACCGGTGGATTCAACCCTTGAGGATTCCCCTGAGCAGTTTGCCCAGGGCGCCGTTGGTCTTCCGGTACACCTTCCGGCGCACCACACGGCGGCCGTAGGCGCCCGGGCCCTTGCCGGCGGCCTGGACGTTGCCCAGGTCCCTGGCGGCCCGGTAGAGCTGGCTACGGAGTGACTTGGCCATGGTGTCCCCTTCTGGTCCTCAGACCAGGCTACGCCCGGCCGGCTGTTTAAACGGCCGCGCTTTCACGGCCAAAGGAATTAGCAGGACGCCTGGCATACCTGGGGAACCTCCAGAGCCAGTGTACGGAATCCAATCGTCTTCTCCATTCCCGTTCATAGCCGAGGCGCGGTGTTCACTTGGGAACGGGGATAAGACGAGTAACGGGTTCGTCAATGTCGCCGAGACGCTAGCCTCGGGCCCTTCGATGACCCACTGTCGGGCGGATCGTGGACAAGTCATCGCCCACGGCGTTCAAGGCGAGAATCACGACATCCGCCGGGGTAGAGCCCGCCACCCAGCAATTCGATGCAGTTTGCCGCCAAGAGTCTCGATGCCGACACCTCCCCATTTCGCCCGACACCCGTCCGAGCTACCCTCTCCATGACTGGCGAGGACAGGCCATCGCGTCCTCCTCGGTCGGCGGGTGGTTGGCTCCGAGGAGAGGAACGGTCGTGGGTGAACCCACAACCAACGGGAACCGCTGGAGAGCGCGTCCGGTCTTAGCGGCCGTCGTCATCGCAGCTGTCTTCGTCATACCCGTCATCGGCGCGATCGGTGCAGCAGCATTGATGGGACATCTGTTGGGGACGACGGCGATCGCGGAAGGCTTGGCCTTGAGATGGTTTGCCATCCTGGGCGTCTCAACGATCGTTTTCATCGGGTGCCAACGGCTCACTCGGAGGGCGCTTTCTCTGACGGTGCTGTTGAGGTTGGGCATGCCTTTCCCGGGTAGGGCGCCACGACGCCTATTGGTGGCCAAGCGATCTTGGACGACGCGTGATCTCAGCCGACGGATCGACGAAGCACGGTCCCAGGGCATCGGTCACGATCCCACCGTTGCGGCCGAGGCGCTCTTGGTGTTGTTCGCCACCATCAGCGCCCACGACCGCAAGACTCGCAGACACGTCGACCAGGTCCAGGCCTTCACTGACCTGATCGCTAAGAGGCTGCGACTACCCGACGACGATCGCGACCGTTTGCGGTGGTCTGCTCTTCTCCATGATGTCGGCAAACTGACCCTTCATTCCGATCGCTCCGTCATGGTCGACAAGCCCGGCGCTCTGTCTGATGAACAATGGGAGACGGTGCGCCGGCACCCGCTCGAAGGAGCGAAACTGATCGCGCCGTTGGTGGTTTGGCTCGGTGCCTGGGCACATGCGATCGCCGAGCACCACGAACGCTTCGACGGTGGCGGCTATCCATTCGGTCTGGCTGGTCAGGAGATCTCGATGGGTGGCCGGATCGTGGCGGTGGCCGACTCCTATGACGCGATGACGAGTCTGCACAGTTATCAGGGGCGCATGTCCAGAAAGGCGGCGCGAATCGAGCTGGCAGCCTACGCGGGCGCCCAATTCGACCCCGTCGTGGTCCGGGCGTTCCTGGCCCTACCTGTGAGCCGACACCTTCCCGTCGCACCTCGCATATGGATGGCCCCTTTGCCCTTTGGGATCCATGGACCACGGCTCGCCCGAGTCTGGGATGTCGTTGGGCGAGTGGGATTGAGCGCAGTGGCGGCCACGGCNNGGCCTGCGTTGTCCTTCTGGTCGCAGGACAACGAGCCGTGGATTCCGCCCACCCGACGCAGCTCTCGACCCCACAAAGGGGAGGGCCCCATCATTCTTCCGATGCCGTCACGCGACCGACGTTTTCCGGCGGCGCCGGGGGTGGCAGGCGTCACGTCCCCGCCGGCGGCGCTGGTTCCTCATCCGTCTCCCACCTGAATAGTGGAACCAGGAAGGATTCGTTGGTCGGCCACACCGGCTTACAACAGACGGATTCCAAAGAGGCCGAAGGTCAGCCCGGCGGGGGCGAACTTGCCGGGGGAGCAACCAAGGGCGACGTGGGTTCGACGACGACGGTGGCGCCGACACCCACGATCCCGACCACCACTGTTGGCGGGACATCCGCCACCGGGTCGACCACCACCTCCACCACGGATCCGGCTCCCCCGCCCGTCGTCCCCCCAAGTGGACTGACTGCGACGAGCGACTGTGGGGGCGTCATCCTTCTTCCGGAAATCTCCCTGTTGTGGTCCCCGAGCCCCACCACGAGCGTAACGGGCTACGTGATACTCAGGGGTCCCAACGTCAATTCCTTGAGCTA
>PKWD01000413.1:0-818 GCA_003131945.1 Acidimicrobiaceae bacterium | reverse complement strand
ACACCGTCGCTATGCCTGTCAGCGAGCGGGACAGAATAGGTCTCGTCCCGCCTGACCTTGTCACCGTACGTGCTGAGCGAGAGGCTGACAAAAGCTCAGCTCAGCTCAGTGCGGCCGCTGGGATGTCCGAACAGGCCATCGCCGACACCACAGGCACGTCGGTGACCTTCACGGCTCCGGCTACGGGATCCAGCGGCACATTCGCCAACGGCACCGATACGACGACGGTTGTCACGATCGCCACCGGGGTGGCCACTTCCACTCCTATCCCGGGCCAGGGATAGGGGGGAAAGTGATTGCATCTCGTGCACAGTGACTTGTATCTAATCCGCCCACGGTCAACCCTGGGCAGGGGCAGTACTAAACCGAGCGCCCCAGGAGGGCCAGGAGCCTGTCCTGAACGTCCGCATCGGCGGCCGGTTCAAGCTTCGGGCCATAGAAGCCGGGACCGCGCAACAACGCATCAATCGGCTCGAGATCAGCCATCGCCTTCTCACACGCCTCAGGATTCAATCGGTCGTTGGCACCGATCGCACTGGACAGGTCCCAGGTGTGCACAAGCAAGTCGCTCATAGGAAAGGCGAGACCGTCCCCGGCTTTCATCTCTCCAAATGGCAGCTTGACCTGTTGGTCGAACGCCTCCGGAGCCCCGAGGGCAGCATCGGCTCCATCTCTCACCGTCTTCCATACGGCGATGAGGTCGTTGCCGGTCGCGTCGATGGCACCGGTTGCTCCGAGCGCCTTGGGGACCATGCGTTGAGCCCCAATGGCATGGTCCACCAACTGGGCCACATGCCACTGCCGCCGATCTCGGAAAC
>PKWD01000455.1:558-7044 GCA_003131945.1 Acidimicrobiaceae bacterium | reverse complement strand
AAGGCCTACGGCGGCGCCTACGTCGTCATGAACTCGAAGTCGATCGGTGCCGACCTGGCCTTCGCCTGGCCCTCGGCCGAACTGGCCGTCATGGGTCCCCAGGGAGCCGTCGAGATCGTCTACCGCCGCGAACTGGCCGAGGCGGCCGATCCCGTGGCCCGCCGGGCCGAACTGGTGGAGGAGTACACCGAGCGTTACGCCAATCCTTACATCGCCGCCGAGCGCGGCTACGTCGACGACGTCATCGACCCGTCCGAGACACGGCGCGTCCTCGTGAAGAGCCTGCGCCTCCTGGCATCGAAACGTGAGGAACTGCCCAAACGCAAGCACGGCAACGTCCCGCTGTGACAGAAGAGGCGCGCACCGAAGTGGTGGCTGTGCACCCGGCCCCCGAGCCGGCCGTCCTCACTGCCATCGTGGCCGCCATCGAAGAGGCATGGCCCCGGCCGGTGCCTACGGAGAACGCGCACGAGCAGCGCCCCTCGGCTTGGCGCTTCAGCGGGCGTTGGTGGTCGAAGCCCACGGCATTGCGCCGTGACCGGCCCGGGGCCGGCGGCTGAAGAGCACGACGCAGTTTCCCGCCGGCGCAGTGCAGAGGCAACTCCAGGTTCTCGGTCACGGTCAGTCGCAGGTACAGCCCTGGCGCCTCGGGCATGATCGAGATGCACTGGCGGATCTCCACCCCGTTTTCAGGTCTGAGCGGGATCCCGGCGACGGTGGCCGTGCCCGAGGTCGGAGCGATCAATGTGCCGAGCGTGCGCACCGTGGTGGTCTTGCCGGCGCCATTGGGTCCCAGGAATCCGAAGACTTCACCGTGGGCGACGTCGAAGGAGACCTCAGAGAAGGCGGTCCGCTCACCGAAGCGCTTGGTCAGCCGGTTGACGACGAGGCCGGACCCGCTCCCGGCGCCGGCTTCGGCATCAACTGGTTGGTGCGGCGCTGTCATGAGGGCGCTCCCTCTAGCGGCGGACGCCGAACGGAATCATCGCAGATCACTGTAGAAGAAGGGCCGTTTCTGTCCCCGAATACCCTGTCAGCGCGTCCCCCGATACCGGTGACCCTCAGCCCCCGTCCGCCGGTTGAAGGGCAACTCGCCAGTAGGCGATGCGACCGGACGACGACCCCATGGGCGTTGCCGGCGCCGCCGCTATCCAGTTCGCTCGATGACGTAGATGCAGATTCCGTCTGGATCGGCCACATCGAAGTACCTGCCCCAACTCTCGTCGACGATCTTGCCCGGCACGCCGCCGTTGCTGAGGACGATGACGCGGGCGGCGGCGACATCCGGGGCGACGACGACGACGGCGAAGGCGTCGACCGGTGGCGGCGTCAATGGGGCTGCACCATGCGCCGCACCGAACACCTCGACCAGCGACACCGTGCCGATCCCGAAGTAGGCGCCTCGTCCATCGTCTCGATCCCACGTTTCGAGGAGCGTACAGCCGAGGACGTCCTCATAGAATCGGCACGTCGTATCAAAATCGCTCGAGTTGTAAGAGACGTAGGCCTCCCGCGCTGTGATCGCGGTCATGCGGCGAAGCTACCACTCGTCATGCGAAAATTGGCCTGGAGACGCCGCCGACCCACGGTCTGGCGTCACCGAGCGACGAGGAGCTCATCTATGCGGTGGTTGAGGGCCCGTTGGTCGACCACGTGGATATAGACGTCGTGATGACGACGGGAATCGGTCTGCCACGACAACCCACCCTGTGCATTCATGACGGCCGCGCCGCCCTGACCCAACTCAGAGAAGACGCCCTGACGACCGCCGATGGCGTACAGCATCGTGGGCCCGTCCCAGTCGCCGTCCCCGGGCGGTCCGCAGCCGAATAGTGCCTGGTACACGATGTGCATGGGATTGCCGGGCGGCGTGGTCGAACAGAGCATTCCGCCCACCTTGGTGTTGATCCCGGCAAAGCCGTCGACCCATGCGATCGGTGTGGGCCACGCCGCGCCGCTTACCACCGCACGGGCCGAGGCGACATCGTATTTGGCGTTGGTGAGCGGCACCGGAGCACCGCCCGGGAAGAGGCCGTCCTCGATCACGAGCCTCCGTACCTTGGCGGCGATCAGTGCACGTCCATCGAAAGAACTGCCCTGTCCGGGCTTCGATCCCAGCAAGCCGGCCAAGTTGGTGTAAGCGCCGATGGCGACGATGGTGACGCTGTGGTCGGGTTGGCCGGCCAGCAAGTGACGGTAGAGCGACACTGCACCGGGAACGTCGTCGCTGCTGCGGATGACGTGGGGAAGCCGGCTTGCCAGTATGTCGCTATAGCCGGTTGCCACAGTGTCCGCACCGCTGTCGGCGACGGCGCCAACAGGGATACGGCTATGGCCGTATGCGGTATCGATGGCATCGATGGCAGCGACGGCCACGGTGTTCCGGATATCGGACATCACGCCCAAGATCTCGACCCTGCCCCGTTGCTGCAGGACGTTGGCCATCCCCACGGCGGTGACGTCGTCCCAGTACAGAGACAGGTCGGTATCGATGATCACGTGCGGTACGGCTCCAATCGTCGACCCACCTGGCGGGGCTGACGCCACCGGTCCGCAGGCGCCCACCACGACGAGTGTGGCGATGACGGCGGTGGCGCCCCAACTCGATCCTCGCCGCCGCCCATAGCGTTCGATGGGTAGGCATTGCCGCTCTTTTGACGGTTCCCCGTGCCGCACGAGCGCTATCAGATCACGAGTTCCCTGAGCGGCGCTGCTCGATCGCTGTCACCCCGCTAACAAGACCCACGGGGATGAGGCCGTACCCGGTCGCCTCTCCTTCGGTGCGACAAGCCCCGAGGCCCGACGGGGCTCTCCGCGCGCAACTCGGTCCTCAGATTTGACCCTGGGTCACGTCTTCCTCGGGCCGTAGCCTTTTAGCCAAGCAGAGGCCACTGGCCTTGGAGGTGAAGGACCACGAGGTACACAACGCCGCTGACAAAGGTGAACAGCGAGTGTCGATGACGTCGCCATGAATCGAGCAACCGATTTTAGGCAAACGGTTCGGCCAAAGCGGCGAGGACCTCGGCCAAATGATCGACCAAGCCGAAATGACCTTCTGAATCTCTCCGCACAAGGTGTGCGTTCTCGAGATTCTGCTTGAGCCACTCACCGTGAGCAGGGGGTGCGAACAAGTCCTCTTCGCCGTACCAGAGCAGAACGGNNCGCACTTGACCAAGGTCGATGTCCCACGCGCCAACCCACGCCACGTTGTCCCAGGCACCGCCTTGGACGCCCTTCCGAAGACCCTCGCGCATGGAGGCGATCAGGCTCGGGCCTATCACGGCGTCGTCCATGAGCGTGCGGTCCCTTTGGCTCATCCGCGATTCGAAAGCGGCGGTGACCGCCCTATCGTCTCCGTCGCGAAGCAGATGCTCCAGCTTCTCAAACCCTGCGCCGAAACCCCTTGCCGCTCTTTCAGGATCGCTCGGCAGGTGGGTGCGCGCTTCACGATCGATCTCGTCCAGGCTGTCAAGCGCCCCTGGTACGAGCTCAAATGGTCCCGCTCCAGAGGCCACCCCCNNGATTGGCCCAGAGTGGCGAATCCACCCAGGCCCGCTGAGTCGGCAATGACCTGTGTGTCGTGGGCTAAGGAACTGAGACTGAACGGCGCTGGCGTCGAGCCTCCGTACCCTGGTCGATCAAACGACACCAGGCGGACGTGTTGATCCATCGCCATATCGTCTCCGAAGGACAGATCTAGCCGTGAGCCCGGCGTCCCGTGGAAATACACGACCGGATAACCCTGAGGGTCGCCGGCTTGGCGGACGCGCAATACGCCGATGTCGAGACGGACATCGCTCTCGGTCGGTGTCATGACCACACCTTTGTCGACATCGAGCCGTGACGCCATGGTCCGGTCGTCGCCAAATGCAACTCGGGCATACATCCGCCTTTCGGGAACCTAGTGGCACCACTCTCAGCTCCTTGGTGCCATCGGCTCGTGGGGGGTCCACTCGCCGTGGTCAAGCAACAAGGCGTCGACCAGGGCGGTGATCTGATCCAGGTCGAGCTCGGCCGATGTGTGGGGGTCGAGCATGGCTGCGTGGTAGATGTGGTCGACCCGCCCGGTCAGTGCCGCTTCGACCGTCAGCTCCTGGACGTTGATGTTCGTCCGGATGAGAGCGGCGATCTGCGGAGGCAGGGCGCCGATCCGGGTCGGCTGGACACCGTTGCCGTCGACGAGACACGGGACCTCGACGGTGCAGCCCGTCGGAAGATCATCGATCAGCCCGTGGTTGGCGACGTTGCCGTAGATCACCCGGGGCTTGCCGGTCTCGATGCTGCGGATGATCGTCGCCGCATACTCGAAGCTCGGGCGCACGTCGATGGCCCCGTCGACCTCGAGCCGAGCCCGCTCCTCCTCCCAGCTGGCGATCTGGGCCACGCAGCGTCGTGGGTACTCGTCGAGGGGGATGTGGAAACGCTCGATGAGATCTGGTCGGTCGCGCTTGATGAACCAGGGCACATATTCGGCGAAGTGCTCGCTCGACTCGGTCACGAAGTAACCGAAGCGGCGCAATACCTCGTACCGCACGCGGTTGTCATCGGGGATGTCGCCGGACTGACCGAGAGCCCGCAGGCGCGGATAGAGGTCCTCTCCGTGGCGCTCGAACGAGAGATAGAAGGCCATGTGGTTGATGCCGGCGGCCAGGTAGTCGATCTCACCATAGGGAATGCCCAGATCTCGGGAGAGCTCAAAGGCGGTGCCCTGCACGCTGTGGCACAGACCCAGCGTGCGAATCCGGCTGGCCCGGTTGATAGCCCGGCAGTTGATGGCCATGGGGTTCGTGTAGTTGAGGAACCAGACGTCGGGGCATAGCTCCTCCATGTCGGCGCACATGGACAACAGCACCGGGATCGTGCGTAAACCACGCATGATGCCGCCGATCCCCACCGTGTCACCGATCGTCTGGCGAAGGCCGAAGCGCGTGGGCACCTCGAAGTCGGTGACGGTGCACGGTTCGTAGCCACCGACTTGAATCATGTTGATGGCGTAGTCGGCGCCGTCGAGCGCGGCACGCCGGTCGGTGGTGGCTGTGATCGTCGCCGGCGCCTTGAGGGCCTCGCACACCCGGCGGGCGACGAGCGCAGAGGTGGCGAGGCGACGGGCGTCGATGTCGTGTAGCACGATCTCGGAGTCGGCCAGCTCTTCGTGGCCGAGGATATCGCCGAGCAGATTGCGGGCGAACACGGTGCTGCCGGCGCCAAGGAACACTGTCTTGGGCATCGGACCGACGTTACAACCCGGCATGCCGAGGCGGAGAACCCGGTCGCCGCAGGGGCCCTTCGCGCCTGATCGAGTCATGTCTGATCAGGTCACATCAGAAAGCCGTGACCGACGCAGGTACTTCGGTCTCGTCGAGCGACACTCGCCTCGCTGAGGGAAGAAGCCTTGCCGTCGACCCGTTCCCCCGCCATGGCTGCTTGCCGACGTGGCCCGCATGTAGATGGGTCAGCGGGGGACGGCGCTCCGGTGCTCTTCGACGAGGGTGACGAGCTCGTCCATGATGCGGCCGAAATCGAAGTCCTTCGGGGTGTAGACGGCGGCCACGCCTTTGTCGCGCAGGATCTTGGCGTCGTCGGGCGGGATGATGCCGCCCACGATCACGGGCACCTCGATAGCGGCCGCCCGCAGGCGGTCGAGGATGTCGGGGACGAGATCAAGGTGGCTGCCGGAGAGGATGGAGATGCCCACCAGGTCGACGTCCTCGTCGCGCGCGGCGGCCACGATCTGTTCGGGCGAGAGCCGGATGCCCTGATAGATGACTTCGAACCCGGCGTCGCGGGCGGCCACGGCGATCTGCTCGGCTCCGTTCGAATGGCCGTCGAGTCCGGGCTTGGCCACGAGAAGGCGCGGGGGGCCACCGGTGCGCTCGGCCAGGGCCTTCGTACGGCCCCGGACGCCAGCCACCTCGGCCCCCCGGTGCCCGACACCGCCGCTGATGCCCGTAGGGGCCCGGTACTCGCCGAAGATGTCGCGCAGCGCCCCTGCCCATTCCCCGGTGGTCCCCCCGGCGTGGGCCATGGCGATGGTGGCCGGCATGACGTTGTCGTCGCCGTCCTCGGCGGCACGACGCAGCGCATCCATGGCCCGGGCGACGGCGGTGGCGTCGCGGGCCGAGCGCCAGGCGCTCACGTCGGCCCGCAGCTCCGCCTCCACGGCCGGGTCGACCTTCAAGATGGTGGCGGCTCCGTCGAGACCGGCGGCCAGGGGCGAGGGCTCGGTCTCGGTGTAGCAATTGACGCCGACGACCGGGAGCTCGCCGGTCTCGATGCGGCGCACCCGGTCGGCCTGGCTGCCGACCAGACGGCGCTTCAATTCGTCGACCGCTTCGAAAGCGCCTCCGAGGGCGAGCACGTCCGACAACTCTGTCCACGCGGCATCGGCCAGCTCGGCCGTCTTGGCCTCGATCACCTTCGATCCCTCGAAGATGTCGTCGTACTCGAGGAGGTCGGTCTCGAAGGCCAGGATCTGCTGGATGCGCA
>PKWD01000455.1:0-547 GCA_003131945.1 Acidimicrobiaceae bacterium | reverse complement strand
CCTCGTTCCACGCCGGCAGCTGCAGGGCGCGCGCCCGGGCGTCGCGGGACAGTGTCACGCCCAGGGTCTCGAGCACGATGCGGGGCACGTTGTTCTCGGGCTGCTGCTCGGTGAGCCCGAGGGAGTTCACCTGCACCCCGTAACGGAACCGCCGGAGCTTCTCGTCGGTGACCCCGTAGCGCTCGGCGCAGATGCGGCTCCACATGGAGGTGAAGGCCCGCATCTTGCAGGTCTCTTCTACGAAGCGGAGTCCGGCGTTCACGAAGAAGCTGATCCGACCGACCACCTGCGGGACCTCGTCGTTGGAGATCTTCCCCGACCGGCGCACACCGTCGAGGATCCCGATCGCCGTGGCCAGCGCGTAGGCCAGCTCTTGGAGGGGGGTGGCCCCGGCCTCTTGGAGGTGGTAGCTGCAGACGTTGACCGGATTCCACCGCGGTGCGTGACGGACCGTGTAGGCGATGGTGTCGACGGTCAGCCGGAGGCTCGGCTGCGGGGGGAAGATGTAGGTGCCCCGGGAGAGGTACTCCTTGACGATGTCGTTCTG
>PKWD01000298.1 GCA_003131945.1 Acidimicrobiaceae bacterium | reverse complement strand
ATCGGACCTTTCGCCACATGGCCGAGTGTTTCGCCAAGGCGGGCATCGCCGCGCTGCGGTTCGACTACGACGGCACGGGGGACTCGGCGGGCCGGCAGGACGAGCCGGACAGGGTGGAGGCCTGGTTGACCAGTGTGCGCCACGCGGTGGACCTGGCGCGGGGAGCCGGCGCCCCCAAGGTGATCGTGGTCGGCATGAGGGTGGGCGCCACCCTGGCCGGGTGTGAAGTGGCACGTGGCGCCGGGGTGGACGGGATCGTGTTGTGGGATCCGTGCGCCTCGGGCCGGTCGTACCTGCGCGAGCAGCAGGCGCTCGGCCTCTTCAGCCTGGGCGGCGAGGCCAGGGACGACGGGTCGGTGGAGGTGCCGGGCATCGTCTACGAGGCCGACACGGTGGCGGAGCTCGGAGCTCTGTCGCTCGCCGCCACCGAGGGTCCGCTGGCCGCACGGGTCCTCGTGCTCGTGCGCCCGGACCGGACGCCGAACAAGGCCATGAAACAGCGTCTCGAACTCGACCATGTGGAGTGGGGCGAGGCCGCCGGCCAGTCCGAGTTCGTCGACGTCCAGCCGTTCGAAGTGCGCCCACCGGTGGCCACCGTCGAGGCCGTGATGGCGTGGGTGTCGGGGGTGGTCGGGCCCGGGCCGGCCGGCACCGATGACGACGCCACGGGGACATTCTCCCTCCCGGTCCGCACGACCGCCACCGTCGCCGGCGATGACGCCGAGGGGGCCGTCACCGAGCGGATCGTGACGGTCGGAGATATCGGGCTCTTCGGCATCGTGTCGGAACGGGCCGATGCTCCGACGGGACCGACGGGGGCGCCGACGGGACCCATGGTGATCCTGTTCAATGCCGGGGTCATCAACCATGTCGGCCCGGCGCGGCTGTGGGTGGACTTCGCCCGTCGATGGGCGGCCGGAGGTGTCCGGGCTCTGCGGTTCGATCTGAGCGGGCTGGGCGACAGCCCGACGCGGCCCGGGCAGCGCCAGGACGAGATGTACCCGCCCGAGGCGTTCGACGATCTGGGCGAGGTGGTGGCGGCCATGGCTCCGGACGGCCCCGGCGATGTCATCCTCACGGGCCTGTGCTCAGGCGGCTACCACTCCATCGAGGGGGCCATGGCTCTCGGGATCGGCAACGTGTGCGTCATCAATCCGGTCCTCACGGCGCAGCCGGCGGAGATCTACGCCGACGACGACGGGCAGAGGACTCTGGACGTCGATCCCCGCCGCCAGGCCACCACGGCCCGCAAGCGCTGGGTGCGGGCCCTGCCGGCGCACGATCTGCTGGGGGGCATTGTCGACCGGCTGCCGGACGCGGCGTGGTGGTTCATCAACCGGGTGGCCGTGGCCAATCCTCCGGGCCGGATCATCGGACGACTGGTGGACAGCGGCGCCGACACCTACGTCGTGTGCGGCGACATGGAGGCGGGAATGATGCGTCGCGGCCAGGCCGCCGCCTTTCGGCGGCTGGCCCGGACCGGACGCTTCCATCTCGAGGTTATGCCGGGCATAGACCACGAGCTGTTCGCCCGCGCCTCGCGTGATCGGGTGGAACCGGTGGTCACCGAGAGGATCCTGCTATCGGCTGTCCGGACGGTTCCTACCAACCGCGCGTGACGCGGAACATCTGGTAGATCGTTACTGGTGCGACTTCTTCTTGGGCGCCTTCTTGAAGCTGCACTGCTGAGTTGCTGTCACACCCGAGACGGTGACCTTGACGGTGGTCGTCGCGTTGGGTGTCACGGCGATGTGCCCGGGCACCGGATTGACCTTGATGGCCTTGGCCGTGTTGGCGGTGATGCTGGTGGTGACGTTCCTGCCGCCAATAGTCACCTTGGTGGCGCCGGTCAGGTCGGTGCCATGGATCGTCACCGTCTTACCTATGGTGGCGGCCGCCGGCGAGCANNGTGCGGCGAGCGCGACTCCAGCCGCGATAATTCGAACTCTCACTGAATCCCCCCCTTGCGTCATAACCCCAGCCAGCAGAGTGACGGACCTGAATCACCGGACGCCCAACTGGCCGTCAAATGTTCATCACAGAGCGACCGGGAGTTGGCCAAAGCTCCCGTCCCCAAGCACGAAGCGACAGCCGAACACAACGGAAGAACAACGTCGCCGTGGAAGCGGCTCAGCTCGTGACGGAGATGGGGCGGCCTGTCAATGGCCTGCCCCTCTCGTCCAGGGTCAGGCGAAGGCCCCGGCCACGGCCTGGGTGTCGGGGAACAGGTCGACCGAGATCACCTTGCCCTCGGAGAATGTCCAGATCTGGGTCTCGTCCATGTCGACGCCGCGCCCGGTCGGGGTGGTGAAGGCCATGTGGAGCCGGACACAGACGAGATCGCCCTGGCCGAAGACGGACTTGACCTCGAAGGCGGTCATCTCGACGACGTCCATGTCCTGCATGAAGGCGGCGATGCCCTGACGGCCGTTGTACTCCTTGAAGAAGGGGGCCGCCTGGCGGTCGGTGCAGGCCACGGCCCAGCGGACGTTCCTCGACATATGGGCCATGGGGGCCAGGATGTCGCCGCGTCCGATGGCCTCCTGGATGTGGCGGACGGTCGCCACGTTGTCGGCCGCCGGTTCCACGGGGCGATCGTAGGCCAGTGGCCCGGGTCGGGCTCATGGCCCGGTTACGGTGCGGACCCGGCCACCGCCCACGAGCGGGGGGCCGACGGCGAAGAGCCCGGAGAGGCAGGACATGACGGGCACCGAAGGTCCGGTGGCACTGGTGGGGAGCGGGGAGTTCCTGGACGTCATGGTCCCGGTCGACGCCGCCCTGCTGGCCGGACGTCCCCGCCGGGCCGCCATCCTCCCCACGGCCGCCGGGCTCGAGAGCGACGAGCGGGTGGCCTGGTGGCTCGATCTGGCCCGGGGTCACTACGAGGCCATGGGGGTGGAGGCGGTCCCGGTCCCGGTGCGCAACCGGGCCGATGCCGGGGATCCGGCCCTGGCCGGGCTGATCGAGGGGGCGGGGCTCGTCTACCTGTCGGGGGGCGACCCCCACCACCTGGCCTCGAGCTTGCGGGGGTCACTGGTGTGGGAAGCCATCACCAGGGCATGGCATGGGGGGGCCGCCCTGGCCGGCTGCTCGGCCGGGGCGATGGCACTCACGTCGGGTGCGCCGCCGGACCTCGGACCGGGCGGGNNGCAGCGGGCGGCCCCGGTCGACGGACCGGCGGGCGCCACGGCGACCGGTGACAGCGGCGGGGCCGGTCTCGGGCTCGTCGGCCATCTGGCCGTCATCCCCCATTTCGACCTCCTCGAACGACGCCGACCGGGCATCGTCGAGTGGTTTTCCTCCTGGCAGCGGCCGGGAACGACGCTCGTCGGGGTGGAGGAGGAGACGGCGCTGGTGAGTACGGCGCTGCGCTGGCGGGTCCACGGTCGGGGTGCGGTGTGGGTGTTCGGGTCCGGTGACCCGAAGCGGTTCGTCGAGGGGCAGGACGTGGCTCTGGCCCCGCCGGGCCCCGGCGCCGGCGTCTGAGCGGAATGACTCTTGCGCTCGTCGTGTTGACCGTGTCAACAGCCGAGAGAAAGGTCCCCCCATGCCGGCCGTGACCGTTGACGACATCCT
>PKWD01000053.1:8170-14921 GCA_003131945.1 Acidimicrobiaceae bacterium | reverse complement strand
GCTCTCGCCGCCGGCGTCGATGACACCTTCATCGCCGTCAACGGTGACGTGCTCACCGATGTCGACATCACCGCTCTGGTGGCCTGTCACCGGCGCCATGACGCCGTGGCCACCATCCATCTCACGGCGGTCGACGATCCGTCACGGTTCGGGGTCGTCTCGACCGACGCCGACGGCCGTGTCCTGGCCTTCGTGGAGAAACCCCCGCCCGGTGACGCTCNNCGGCCGCGTCTACGGCGTGGCCAGCGACGCCTACTGGCTCGACGCCGGGACGCCGGCGGCCTATCTGCAAGCGCACGCCGATCTCCTCGACGGCACCCGCGGCGGCCTCCCTTGCCCCGGCGCCGTCGCATTGTCTGACGGGGTCTGGGTGCTCGGTACACCCACGGTGGACGGCGATGTCCGGGCCTTCTCGCTGATCGGCAACGGCGCCGTCGTCGCCGCCGGGGCTGTCGTGCGCTCCAGCGTGGTGGGGGCGGGGAGCGTCATCGAGCGGGGGGCCGTGGTCGAGGGCTCCGTTCTGCTCCCCGGCGTCCACGTGCGTAGCGGGGCATCGGTCACCGGTTCGATTCTCGGTCGCAACGCCATCGTGGCCGAAGACTGCGTCGTGTCGGCCCTGACCGTGGTGGGCGACGACGNNTGAAGGCGCCGAGATGAAGGCGCCGAGATGAAGGCGATGGTGACCGGCGGGGCCGGGTTCATCGGCTCGAACCTCGTCGACCGCCTGCTGGCCGAAGGACACGCCGTGGACGTGGTCGACGACCTGTCGAGCGGCTCCCTGGCCAATCTGGCCGCGGCGCGCGCCGGTCAGTCCCACGAAATGACATTCCACCAGCTCGACGTACGGTCGGGAGAGCTGGTGGAGATGATCGCCCGGCGCCGACCGGAGGTGATCTTCCATCTGGCCGCTCAGGCCGACGTACGCGTGTCGGTCAACCGGCCGGTCTTCGACGCCGACGTCAACATCCTCGGCACCCTGCGGGTGCTCGAAGGCGCACGGGCCCTCGACTCGGCCCGGGTCGTGTTCGCGGCAAGTGGTGGCACCTTGTACGGAGAGCCCGACGCCGCCGACCTACCGGTGCGGGAGTCCCATCCCCACCGGCCCCTCTCGCCCTACGGGGTGTCCAAGAAGTCGGCCGTCGACTATCTCGTCGCCTACCGGGAGCTCCATTCCGTGGAGTTCTGCGCCCTGGCCCTGGCCAACGTCTACGGCCCCCGGCAAGATCCCCACGGCGAGGCGGGCGTGGCAGCGATCTTCGCCGACCGTCTCCTGCGCGGCGAACCGGTCACCATCTTCGGCGACGGAGAGCAGACGCGTGACTTCGTGTTCGTCGACGATGTGGTCGATGCCTTCGTCCGTGCCGCCACCCGCGGCGGCGGCCTCGTTCTGAACGTCGGGACCGGGCGCGAGCTCTCGATCAACGAACTGGCCCGGGTCATGGCCGAGGTGGCGGGGAACCCGACGGCTCCCATCTACGCCCCGGCCCGTCCCGGCGAGCTCCAACGCAGCGCACTGGACCCGGAGCGGGCGGGGATCCATCTGGGGTGGTCGTCATGGACCGAGCTTTCCCACGGGGTGCGGTCCGTCCTCGATCACGTCCGCAGCCGGATGGAGGATTGACGCACAGGCACTCTGTGCACTCACCCGGGCACCCTGTGATCAGAACGGGGGCCCGGGTCCGGTATCAGCTGTGGGTGGGTTGCAACCTCGACAGACGCCGGGTCCGCAGCATGCGGCGACGCTCTCGCTCCGAGGTGCCTCCCCACACGCCGTGGCATATCCGGTCGGCCAGCGCGTGCTCCAAGCAGGCGACCTTCACGGGGCATTCGGCGCAGATGCGCTGGGCGGCCTGCACGCCGACGCCATCATTCGGGAAGAAGATGGCAGGGTCCATGTCCCGGCACTTCCGTTGAGCCAACCACTCGGATTCCATGCCTCTCGCCCTCCTCACGGGGCCCGGTGGTGGACTGCCCACCCGCTTCGGTTCCCGGTCTGTCACACAGCAGACAACCGCTACCTGTGAGACTCCTTTGGGCCAACTGTGGGATCAGTAAGTCTCTCCCGGACGCTTTCGCCCCGCCGTTTCGTGGCGTGACCATTAGGGTCGGCCCCAATCGAGTCTTGGAGGGGTCGGCATNNAGGATCCGAGGATCGATCCGCGCATCCGGGCCCTGCTCGGGGCCATCGAGCCGGCCGTCGCCCTCGGTGACGCCAGGAGTCGCCGGCAACTCCTCGAGGAGGCCAACTCCGAGGAGGAGATCGCCCAGCGCAAAGTCATCACGGCCTTCCTCGAGATGTGCGATTCCGATGAGGTCGCCCCGACGACAGGGTTGGTGGTCACCGAGCACACCGTGGTGTCAGCGCCGGACGGGAACAAGATCAACATCAGATTCATCCGCCCCGAGGGTGCCGACGTGCTGCCGTGCGTGTACTACATCCACGGGGGTGGGATGGCCACCATGTCCTGTTACGACGGCAACTATCGGGCGTGGGGAAGGATCATCGCCGCCCGGGGGGTGGCCGTGGCCATGGTCGATTTCCGCAACGCCCTCGTGCCGTCGTCGGCCGATGAGGTCGCCCCCTACCCGGCCGGTTTGAACGACTGCGTGTCGGGTCTCAAGTGGGTGGCCGCCCATCACGCCGAGCTCGGTGTCGACTCCGACCGGATCGTCGTCGCCGGGGAAAGCGGAGGGGGAAACCTGACTCTCGCCACCGGACTCCGCCTCAAGCGGGACAACGATCTCGGCCTTATCAAGGGTCTCTACGCGCTGTGCCCGTACATCGCGGGGATCTGGCCGTTGCCGGAGAACCCGTCGTCAATCGAGAACAACGGCATTCTTCTCGAGCTCCACAACAACCGCGGCGCCATGATCTACGGGATCGAAGAGCTCGAGAGCAGGAACCCGCTGGCGTGGCCCGGCTTCGCCACCGAAGACGACGTCCGCCATCTGGTGCCCACCATGATCAGCGTCAACGAGTGCGATCCGCTGCGAGACGAGGGCATCAACTTCTACCGTTTGCTCTTGCGGGCCGGCGTCGAAGCCCGCTGCCGCCAGGTCATGGGCACGATCCACGGCACGGAGATCTTTCCTTTGGTGTGTCCCGACATCAGTCGCGACACGGCCGCCAGCATCGCCGACTTCGCCCGCATGGCCGGCACCTGACTTCGGGTCATGGGCCGCGACCAGCGGTACCTACGGGAGGTGCAGTACAAGGATCCCGCCAAGCTGACGGCGCGGGCCGACCTGCACGTCAAGTACACGACGGCGGCGGTGGCCTGGGTTCCATGGCTGGTGGCGCAAATCGACTGGCCGCCGGCGCCAGACATTCTGGAGGTCGGGTGCGGACCAGGTTGGCTGTGGGCGCACGGCGCGGCGGACCTTCCCGAGGGTCTGCGTCTGACACTGACCGATCTGTCCATCGGGATGGTCGATGCCGCCCGCCACCGGGCCCGAGCGCTGCCGTTCGAGGTCGTCGAGGCCCGAGTGGCCGATGCCCAGAAGCTGCCCTTTGTCGACCACGCCTTCGATGTCGTCGTCGCCAATCACATGCTGTACCACGTCCCTGACCCCGACAGGGCCGTGGCCGAGTGTGCCCGGGTGCTCCGGTCCGACGGGGTGCTCATGGCGGCGACGAACGGTCCCCGCCATCTGAGTGAGCTCTGGCAGGTCCGGTCCGAGGTGTTCGGTGGCCCACCCGAGAGCGCCCACACCGAGGTGTTCGGTTCGGTCACGGGCGTGGCCATTCTTGAACGGAGCTTCGCCGACGTCGAGTGGCGTGAGTATGAGGACACCCTCCGCTGCACCGTTGCCGACGATGTCATCGCCTTCCTCACATCGTCGTCTCCCTGTGAAGACGCCTCACCTGAGCAGTTGACGGATCTCAGGCGGGTGGTGCAAGGGCGCTTTGCCGCCGGCCAGGGTGTGTTCACGATATCGAAGGAGGCGGGAGTCTTCTTGGCCCGCGGTCCGATCGGGTAGAGCGTGTCTAGAGTCTGCAGGCGATGCCCCGACCTCGGCCCGACGCCACTTCCCGAGGGCCCGGAAACCGGCCCGGTCCTGCTTTTGCTGAACTCGGCTTCTACACCCTGGCCGGCCAGCCCGAGTCGTCGCGCGATCTCATCGGCGAGATCCGTTCGGCCGAGGAGCTCGGCTTAGGCTCGGCGTTCATATCGGAGCGGTTCGACAAGAAGGAGGCGGGCGTTCTGTGCGGTGCGGCGGGCGCCGTGAGCGAACAGATGACCATCGTCGCGGCCGCCACCAACCACAACACACGCCACCCGATGATCACAGCCGCCATGGCCCGGACCATGCAGAGCCTCACCGGTGGTCGCTTCGTGCTGGGCCTCGGCCGCGGGATTCCGTTGATCCAGGACACCTACGGCATCTCGCGGATCACGACCGCCCAGCTCGAGGACTTCGCCGGGCTCATGCGTCGACTCTTCCGGGGGGAGCTCATCATCGGCCACGACGGGCCGTCCGGCTCCTATCCGCTGCTCTACCTGGCCGCCCTGGACGAGAAGCTGCCCCTCGGTCTCGTCGCCTTCGGCCCGAAATCCCTGGATCTCGGTGGTCGGTGTTTCGACCGGGTCATACTGCACACCTTCTTCACAGAAGAGACCTCTCGCCGCTGCGTCGCCACCGTCAAGGAGGCCGCCGCCCGGGCGGGCCGGGAGCCCGAGGACGTGAAGGTCTGGTCGTGCTTCGCCACCATCGGTGACCACATCGCCGAGGACCGCCGGCTCATGAAGTCGGTGGGCCGGCTCGCCACCTACCTCCAGGGTTACGGTGACCTCCTCGTCCGCACCAACGGGTGGGATCCGACGGTGCTCGCACGGTTCCGGTCCGACAGCGTTGTGTCCGGTTTTCTCGGTGGCATCGACTCGAGCGCCAGCACCGAGCAGCTCGAGCACATCGCCACCCTGTTGCCCGACGAGTGGCTGGCCGACAGCGCCACCGGTTCTCCGGAGCAATGCGCCGTCGCCATTCGCAACCAGTTGGCCATGGGATGCGACGGCGTCATCATGCACGGCGCCACTCCGGCCGAGCTCGAGCCGATCGTCGCCGCCTACAAGGCTGAGAGGTGAATTGGCCGGCCGCAGAGTTCGAGGTGGACGAGGAGACGGTTCGCTCGCTTCTCGTCGCCCAACACCCGGATCTGTCGGAGCTGCCGCTCGTCCCGGTCGACGCCGGATGGGACAATACCTTGTGGCGTCTGGGCGACGAGTTCCTCGTGCGTCTACCGCGACGCCGGCTGGCGGCACCGCTCACGATCAATGAGCAACGGTGGCTGCCGGTGCTGGCGCCGCGCCTCCCACTGCCGGTGTCGGTTCCCCTACGCATCGGTCGCCCTGGCGGCGGGTACCCCTGGGCGTGGTCGGTCCTTCCTTGGCTGGCGGGCACTCCGGCCGATCGCACGGCGGTGACAGAGCCGGAGGGTGCCGCTGAGCGTCTCGGTCGCTTTCTGCGGTCGCTCCACCAGAGCGCTCCGTCCGACGCTCCCCACAACCCGTACCGAGGCGTGGCGCTCGGCCAGCGGGCCGAGACGTTCGCATTGCGCATGGACACTCTGGCCACCGAGATCGATGTGGGTGCCATACGACGCGTGTGGGACCGGGCCCTGGCCGTGGCCCCATGGTCGGCACCGGCATCGTGGCTCCACGGTGATCTCCACCCGGCCAACCTTCTTATCGACCACGGAACGTTGGCCGCCGTGATCGACTTCGGTGACATGTGCGCCGGCGATCCCGCCACCGACCTGGCCGGAGCATGGATGCTTCTTCCGGCCCCGGCCATGGACGTCTTCAGTGCCGCCTACGGCGGGGTCGACGCCGCGCTCGAACAACGATCGCTCGGGTGGGCGGCTCTCTTCGCCCTCATGCTCTTGGGAATCGGTCTGCGCGACCGTCCCACCTACGAGGCCGTGGGGCGATCGACGTTGACCAGCGTGATCCAACGCTCCGACGCCACCAGCGTCTGAA
Organism: Acidimicrobiaceae bacterium; assembly: GCA_003131945.1. The sequence goes on along the minus strand of PKWD01000053.1, from coordinate 8,940 downwards.
GCCACCCGGTCGGGGCATGATGGGTGTCATGGGTTTGCCGCCGATGGACTCTATGCGCCGGTCGGACTTCCGTCCGATGACGAGGTGGCAGAAGATCGGGTTCACTTCGTTCTTGATGGTGGTGGCCGGGGGTGCGGGAGTGGTGTCGATAATTGGAAACCATGGCGAAGTGGTGGGCGCGTTCGCCGTTGCACCGGTCCTGTGGGCGACGGGGGGTGTCACATTCATGATCCGTCGATCACGTCCGGCCGAGAAGGTGATGCACCGACACACAAGACGAGTCGAGCGCGGTAACCCCACCGGGGCCACGCCCTCTGTCTCGGCCCGATCCCCGTTGCTGTCAGCGAAAGAGATCCTCGGCGGGGGAGCGGACGATCTCGTCGGCCACCGAGCCGCGCCGGAGCCACTCGGGATTCACACCGCGCACCACGGCCACGGGGACACCCGACGCCTTGCCCATGACGAGTTCGGCGGCCGAGGCGATCTCGTCGGCCACGCACACCTCGGTGGCCTGGAGCTCACGGCCGAGAGCGTCGTGGCTGCCTCGGAGATCGACGACGGCGGCCACACCGGCGCAGCCGATGGCGACGTCGGTGACGCCCTGGCGCCNNATGACACCCACCTCGACGCCGGTCTCGGCCCGCAGGCCGTCGCGGATGCGGCGGGCGGATCGATCGGAGTCCTCGGGCAGCAAGGCGGCCCAGCCGGATGCGACGTTGGAGAAGTCCACGCCGGAGTTGGCGCACACGAAACCGTGGCGGGTCTCGGTG
>PKWD01000053.1:0-8095 GCA_003131945.1 Acidimicrobiaceae bacterium | reverse complement strand
GGCGTGACGGGCGATGAGGCGGGCCAGATCGTCTCCCGGCCGGACCTCGGCCATGCCCGTGACGGGGATCACGGTGAGGGTCCGAGGAGTTGGGTCGTCGTTCATGCCATGAGGCCGGAGACGGCGTCGAGGACGGTGGCCGACAATCGCTCGGCATCGTCCACCGTCTGCATGACGGTGGGCGTCACGATGCAGCGCACCCCGAGCGCCTCGACGGCACCGGACAACGCCTCGTCGGCCTCGTCGACCACGAGGGTGCCGGCCAGCTCGGCGTACATCCGGGCCACACCCACGACCGAAGGCTCTTGGCCGAGCTCGGCCATCAGGCGGTCGGCGGGGCCCTTCAGGGCGGCTCCGGCCACGATGGGGGAGACGGCGACGACCCGGGCGCGGTGCTCTTTCAAGGAGTCGGCGATCCCGGGCACGGCGAGGAGGGGACCGATGGAGACCACGGGGTTCGACGGNNAGCACACCGGGGCCGGGTGTGGCGTCCTCGGCGCCTTCGAAGCGGACCGATGCGACGGCGACGGCGTGCTGACGGCGGACGAAGTACTCCTGAAAAGCGATCTCCGGGCCGCCGGCCAGGGTCAGCCGGGTGCGCACGGGGTCGTCCGACATCGGTAGCAGACGGGCACCGATGCCGACGGCGGTGGTGATCTCGCTGGTGACCAGGGACAGCGGAGCGCCGTCGGCCAGTCGTTGTGTCCGGTACAGGTGGGTGGCCAGATCCCGGTCACCGAGGCGGAACCAGACCTCACCACCGAGACGCTCGAGCGACTCCATGACGGTCCAGGTCTCGCCGGCCAGTCCCCAGCCGCGTTCGTCATCGTTCATGCCGGCCAGGGTGTAGGTCACGGTGTCCAGGTCGGGACAGATCACCAGGCCGTGCAGGACGGTGTCGTCCCCGGTGTTCACCACGGCGGTGACCTCGGCCGGAGGTACGACGCGGACAAGCCCGCGCAGGAGGCGGGCGGCACCCACTCCTCCGGCGAGGGCGGTGATCATCGAGCCAGGCTAATGGCCCGGCGTGGGGCCGAGACCCGAGTCCCGGTGTGCAAGGCTCCCCCGGGTGTCGCTGGCTGATCCGATGGGGAGCGGGCTCAGTGTGGCCGTCGACGCCACGCCGCTGCTGGGGGTGCGCACCGGCGTCGGCATGTTCTGTCAGGGAGCCCTCGAGGCTCTCGGAGGAAGGCCCGATCTCGACATGGCCGCCTTCGCCGTGACATGGAGACGTCGTCATCTGCTGCGACCGCTCGTCCCCGCCGGTGTCCGGGTGGTGGACCGGCCCATGGCGGCCCGGCCTCTTCACCGGATGTGGGCCCGGTTCTCGGTTCCCCCCATCGAATGGTTCACCGGTCCGGTTGATGTCGTTCACGGGACGAACTTCGTGGTGCCGCCGACCCGACGAGCGGCCCGGGTGGTGACGGTCCACGATCTGACGGCCGTTCACTATCCGGAGATGTGCGAAGCATCGACACGGATGTACCCCGACATCGTCCGCCGTGCCGTGGCCGAAGGTGCGTGGGTCCACACGCCGTCGCAGTTCGTGGCCGATGAAGTGGTGGCCGAATTCGGGGCGGACCGCCAACGGGTGCGGGTGGTGCATCACGGGATACCGGCGCACGCCCCGCCGGGGGCGGGGTCGGCCGGCGTGCCGCCGTCCTCGGTTTCCCTTCCGCCGGGAACGCTCCGGTACGTTCTCGCCCTGGGCACCGTCGAACCCCGCAAGGACCTCCCGGGACTCGTCGGTGCCTTCGACCGTCTCGCCGGGGACCATGGCGACGTCGCTCTCGTCCTCGCCGGTTCCCGGGGGTGGGGTGACGATGCGCTCGAGCGTGCGGTGGCGGCGTCGCCGTGGCGCCACAGGATCGTCCGTCTCGGCTACGTCGACGCCGACGTCATTCACGATGTTCTGGCCGGTGCCTCTGTTCTGGCGTACCCGTCGGTCTACGAGGGCTTCGGCTTCGTGCCCCTCGAAGCCATGGCGGCCGGTGTCCCGGTGGTGGCCACGGCGGTCGGAGCCATCCCGGAAGTGGCCGGGGACGGGGCTCTTCTGGTCCCGGCGGGCGACGTCGACGCCCTGGCCGGCGCCATCGCCGGTCTGTTGGGTGAGGGCGCCGCTCGTGACGCCCTGATCGAACGGGGACGGGCGCGGGCCAGGCTGTTCACATGGACGTCGTGCGGCGAGGGGCTGGCCGGCCTGTACGTGGCCGCAGCACGATCGGGTCGAGAATGATCGCTCGATCATGACGACGTCGAAGGCGACGGACAGCACCCGACGTTGGACAGGAGCCCCTGACCGATCGCTCCGGGTCGTTCTCGTCGTCGAGCAACTGCGCCGGGCCCTCCCCGGAGGTATCGGTCGGTACATCACGGGCCTCCTGCAGGGGCTGTCCGAGATGGCCGACGCCGGTGAGGGTGTCCCCCAGGTGATGCTGTATGCCAGCCGGGCGCCGGCCGGCACCGACCCGCTGGCGGCCTACGGGTTCGAGGTGGTCTCCTCGATCCTGCCCGGCCCGGCGCTCACCCGGGCCTGGGACCATGGACTCGTCGACGCGCCGGGAGAGGCCGACGTCATCCACGCCTTGTCTCAGGCGGCTCCGCCGGCACGGCATGCGCCGCTCGTGGTCACGGTCCACGACACGGCGTGGCGGACGGTACCGGAGGCCTTTCCGGGGCGCGGTCGGCGGTGGCACGAGGCGTCGTTCCGGCGCGCCCGACGACGGGCGACGCGCCTCGTCGTACCGTCGGAACAAGCGGCGGGTGACGTGGTGGCGGCCGGCGCCGACCCCGGCTCGATCGTGGCCATTGCACACGGCTCCGATCANNCGGAGCCCGATCGGGCGGCGGCGGCGGCCCTGCTCGACACACTGGGAGTGGATGGCGGCTTCCTGCTGTCGGTGGGAACGCTCGAACCCCGCAAGAACCTGGCCCGGCTCATCGACGCTTACGGGCGCGCCCGGCCGAACCTTCCCTCACCCATGCCGCTCGTGATCGTCGGCCCCGTCGGTTGGGGCGAGAGTCCCGTCTTTCGATCGGCGGAAGCGTCGAACGTCGGTGTGGTGGTGACGGGTCCGATCGACGACGGCACGCTGGCGGCGCTGTACGAGCGGGCCCATCTGCTCGCCTACGTACCTCTGACGGAGGGATTCGGGTTCCCTCCGGTCGAGGCGATGCGTCTCCACACGCCGGTCGTGTCGAGTCCGATGCCCGGTCTCGGTGGTGCCGGGTTGGTCGTCGATCCCGAAAGCGTCGACGACATCGTCGACGGAATCGTCCGGGCGGCGACGGACGAGGTGCTGCGGGCCGAGCTCGTGGCCCAGGGAGCCGAACGGACCAGGACGCTCACGTGGGCCGCTTCGGCGCGCGCCCACGTGGCCTTGTGGGAGTCGATCAGGTGACCGTGATCCTGAGGCTGTCGTTGGATGTCAGCGCCGTCCCGGGCAATCCGGTGGGAGCCGGGCGCTACACGATCCATCTGGCCGAGGCGCTCGAAAGGCGCCCAGACGTGGCCCTCGGTCTGTGGTGCCGTCGTGATGATGCCGACCGTTGGCGAGCGGTCACCCGCTCGGACCTCGATCTCCCGGCACGGGCCCAGTCGGGGGCGGTGCCCAGAGTGCGAGCGGTGGCTCCGAGGCGCCGGCCGCTGCGACTCGTGTGGGAGCAGACGCGTCTGCCGGGCCTGTTGGCGCGCACGGACGCTGAGGTCCATCACGGGCCTCACTACACGATGCCGCAGAGAGCCCGTCTGGCCCAGGTGGTGACGATCCACGACCTCACCTTCTTCGAGCATCCCGAGTGGCACGAGCGGAGCAAGGTGCGGGTGTTCCGGCGCGCCATCACGGTGGCGGCCCGACGGGCCTCGGCTCTCGTGTGTGTGAGCGCCAGGACGGCGACGCTGTTGCAGGAGCGCTGTCGACCGGCCGGTCGGGTGTTCGTCATTCCCCACGGTCTCGACCACGCACAGTTCCGGCCCCAGGAACCGTCGGCGGGCGCCGATGAGGAGGTGCTGGCCAGGCTCGGGGTGCATCCGCCGTACATCGTGTTCGTAGGGACGTTGGAACCCCGTAAAGCGGTTCCCGATCTGGTGGCCGCCTTCGACGCGGTGGCCGACTCTGATGCCGATGTGTCGCTCGTTCTGGTGGGCGGGCGCGGGTGGGGACTGACCGATATCGAGAGATCGATCAGGTCAGCCCGTCACGCTGATCGGGTGGTGCGGACGGGCTACGTGCCCGACAGCGCCGTCCCGGCGCTGCTGCGCCGAGCGGCCGTGGCCGCCTATCCCTCGGTCGAGGAAGGATTCGGCCTCCCGGCCCTCGAGGCACTGGCGTGCGGGACACCGCTCGTGACGACGGCCGGGACGGCCATGGCCGAGGTCAGCGGCGATGCCGCCGTCCTCGTCGCACCGGGCGCCGTGGCCGAGCTGTCCGAGGCCCTTCGGTCCCAGCTGGCCGGCGGTCCCGAGGTCGAGGGCCGCCGGCGCCGGGGTCTCGAGGTGGCCGACGGGTACACCTGGGAGCAGTGCGCGGAGAAACACATGGACGCATACCGATGGGCGGCCGACTCCTACGACGGTGCGGGACAGGGCGCCGACGGCAGCGACCGGTAAGGTTCGGCGGGTGCGAGCTCTGGTCACCGGTGCCAACGGTTTCGTCGGATCGTGGCTCACCGCCTACCTACGGGAACGGGGCGACGAGGTCGTCGGCATCGATCGCGAGGTCAATGTCACCGACGCGGCCGCCGTGCGGGACGCCATCGTGGCCGTCTCGCCGGACGCCGTCTACCACTTGGCGGCGCTGGCCCATGTGGGTGAGTCGTGGGTCAATCCGGGCGATGTCCTGTTGGTGAATGCGATCGGAACCCTGCACGTCCTGGAGGCGGCACGAGCGTGCGCGGAGCCGCCCCGGGTGCTCTTGACCAGCTCGGCCGAGGTCTACGGATCGGTCGTCGAGGAACAGCTTCCGGTCACCGAAGAGACGCCCCTGGCCCCGGTGACGCCTTATGCGGCGAGCAAGGTGGCGGCCGAGTACGTGGGCGTCCAGGCCCATCTTGCCTACGGCCTTCCGGTCGTGAGGGTCCGGCCCTTCAACCACATCGGTCCCGGTCAGTCAGCAGGCTTTGTGGTCGCCGCCCTGGCCGCCCGCATCGTTGAGGCTGCTCGCATCGGCGCCACGACCATCGCCGTCGGCAATCTCGAGGCCCGCCGTGATCTCACCGATGTGCGCGACATCGTGCGGGCCTACCGGCTCCTCATGGAATCGGGGATGCCGGGAGAGGTCTACAACGTCTGTTCGGGTCGTGACGTGGCCATCGCCGATGTCGCCCAGCGCCTGCTGCGGCTGGCGGGCACCGAACTGACCCTTGTGGCCGACCAGGATCTCATGCGACCGGTCGACGTTCCTGTCGTGCGCGGTGATCCGACCAAGATCCACGCCGCCACGGGCTGGCAACCCGAGTTCCCTCTCGACACCACCTTGCGGGACGTGCTCGAGCAGTGGCGGGAGAAGGTGGCCTGAGAACCTGAAGACGTCGAAGCCCCCGCCGTGAAGGGCGGGGGCTTCGGGAGCAACTTGGTGACCGAGGAACCCGGAGGTTCCGGTCCGCCTCTGCGGGGAGCGCTCAGGCGGCGACGTTGTTGAGCAGGGTCCGCAACTGCTGGCGGGCCTCGCGTGCCTGGGAATGCGCTTGCTTGACCAGGTCGCGGGCCTGGGTCGGGAGGCGGCCTTCGATGGGCTCGAGGGTGGCCTCGAGGCGGCCGATGACCTGCTCGACGGCGGTGTCGACGTCCTTGACCCGCTTGGTGATCTCACCGCGGGCGCCTCCGANNCTCCGAGCCGGTCCTCGATCTGGGTCCGGGGCTCGGCCAGGCGCTTCACGAGCTCCTGACGGCGGACCTGGGCGCGTTGGACGCCGAGCACGCCGAGTCCGACGACGACGTAGGCGGCGTCTCGGACGGCCTTGGTGATCTCCTGCGTAATGTCCTTGATTTCGGGCATCGGATGTCCTTCCTGTTCGGGTGATGAGGCCTGCTCGGGCGAGGGGCCTGTTCCGGCGGTATAAGGGCGGGGGATGGGTCCCCGTCGCCTGCTAGCAAGTGTAGCGGAAAGTGCTAACAATCGCAAGCACTGGCCCGGAGTGTCCCCGGGGAGGGGTGGTGGGGCGAAGGTAGCCTCGGGCCCCTGATGGAGACGCTGGCACCTGCGGTCGTCGCTGTGATCGTCACATGCGATCCGGGACCTTGGTTCGCCGAGACGCTGCGCGCCTTCGCCGCCCAGGAGTACCCCGAGCTGTCGGTGCTCGTGCTCGACGCCGGGAGCGCCGAGGACCCGTCGGCTGTTGTGGCTGCTGAGCTTCCTGGGGCATTTGTGCGCCTTCTGGGGGTCAACCGCGGCTTCGGGGCGAGCGCCAACGAAGCGCTGGCCATGGTCGAGGGTGCCTCTCACTTCCTCTTCTGCCACGACGACATCGCCCCGGCGCCGGACGCGGTGCACCTGCTCGTCGAGGAGTCCTACCGCTCGAACGCCGGGGTGGTGGCTCCGAAGCTGGTGAGCTGGGACGACCCCGGGCGGCTGCTCCACGTGGGCATGGCCGTGGACAAAGGTGGGGCCGTGGTCGACCGGGTCGAACCGGGCGAGGTCGATCACGGGCAGCACGACGCCGTACGCGACGTGTTCCTGGCCCCGGGCGGCTGCACTCTCGTGCGGGCCGACCTCTTCGCCGAACTCGGTGGCTTCGATCCCGACATCTTCGCCATGGGCGAGGACCTCGACCTGTGCTGGCNNGACAACGCCGGCTTCCGGACTCGGTGCTGGTGGACATCCCCGTCGAGGAGAACGCCGAGAAGAGCGGTCGACCGGATGGGCCGGACACGGATGGGCCGGACACCGATGCAGCGGACACGGATGCGACATCCGGGGATACCCCGACCGCCGCCGCGGCCGTCGTCGCCGGTGCTGCCGTTCTCGACTCCGCGTTGGCGGGATCCCCCCCGCGAGATGACGAGGGAGCCGGGGTCCGGCAGCGGCGCGAGCTGCCCGGCCGGAACCGGACGAGGCGGCCGGTGTCCCCGATCACCCTGCAATCGCTGCAGCGGCGTCATGAGTTGCACGCCGTGCTCAAGTCGTACGGGCGTTTCCATCTCTTGCGGGTTCTGCCGCAATTGATCCTGCTGGCGTCGGCCGAATACGTCATTGCCAAAGCATCGGGCCACCGCGACCGTGCCGCGGCGGTGGCCCACGCATGGCGATGGAACCTCGTACGGCGTCGCGCCATTCGGTCCGAGCGCGTCGCTGTGCGTGCCCATCGAATCCTGGACGACGGCGAGGTGAGGCGTCTCCAGCTCCGCGGGAGCGCCAGGCTCAACGCCTACATCCGCCGTGCGGTGAACCAAGGGCTGAAGGCGGCCCACCTCGGAGCGGAGAGCGACGTGGGCGAAGGCGAGGCGGCACGCGACAGCGCCCATCGTCGCCGCATACGGGCCGACGCGTTGTCGATGCGCGTCATCGCCTGGGCTGTCGTCGTCGTGGTCCTGCTCTTCGGGACCCGCCAGGTCCTCGGTTCCGGATTTCCCTATATCGGGCAGCTGCTCCCGCTGCCGTCGGCGGGCTCACTGCTGCATCGTTTCCTCTCGGGCTGGCAACCGTCAGGCGTGGGGACGACGGATCCGACGAGTCCGGCCACGGGGATTCTCGGGGTCGCCGGATTCGTTCTGTTCGGAGGCGTCGGCCTGTTGCAGAAGATCGTCGTCCTCGGATGCATTCCGGCCGGTGCTCTGGGCATGGCCCGACTCGTCCGTCCCGTGGGATCTCCGCGCGCCCGGCTGGCATCGACNNCCTGGCCCTGCCCCTGCCGTACGACGCATTGGCCACGGGACGCTGGGACGCGCTTCTGGCCTATGCCGCCTCCCCGTGGATCGTCGGTTTCCTGGCTCGGGCGTCGAGGTTGGCGCCGTTCGGCCCGGTCGATGCCGATGACGATGACGCCGTACCGGCCGTCGCGGTGGAGACCGAGCTCTTGATGGCCGGGGTCGGGGTGGCCGAGTCCGGGGTGGCCGAGTCCGGGGTGGCCGAGTCCGGGGTGGCCGAGTCCGGGGCCG
>PKWD01000289.1 GCA_003131945.1 Acidimicrobiaceae bacterium | reverse complement strand
GCGACCTGACGATCGCCGCCGAGAACGCCCGCTTCGGGCAGACCGGTCCGCGCGTCGGCTCGTTCGACGGCGGCTACGGCGCGAGCATCCTCGCCGCCCAGATCGGCCAGAAGCGCGCCAAGGAGATCTGGTTCCTGTGCCGGCAGTACGACGCCCAGGAGGCCTTGGCCATGGGCCTCGTCAACACGGTGGTCCCCCTCGAACGCCTGGAGGAGGAGACCGTGGCGTGGTGCCGGCAAATGCTCGAGCACTCGTCGCTCGCCCTGCGGATGATCAAGGCGGGCTGCAACGCCGCCGACGACGGGCTGGCCGGCATCCAGCAGCTGGCCGGCGACGCCACTCTTCTGTACTACATGTCGGCCGAAGCCCAAGAGGGCCGCGACGCCTATCTCGAGAAGCGCCGTCCCGACTTTGCCCGCTTCCCCAAGCGGCCCTGACGACGTGGCCAGGGCCACCAACCGGTGGGTGGTGGGGGCACGACCCCGCACCCTGCCGGCGGCCGTGGCCCCGGTCCTGGTGGGTACCGCCGTGGCCGCCGGCGGAGGTTCGGTCTGGGCCTGGCGGGCGGCGGCGGCGCTGGTGGTCGCCCTCGCCCTTCAGGTCGGGGTGAACTACGCCAACGACTATCAGGACGGGGTGAGGGGCACCGACGGTGACCGGGTGGGGCCGACCCGCCTCGTCGCCACCGGACTGGCCTCAGCCCGGGCCGTGCGTCGGGCGGCGCTGGTGAGCGGGGCGATCGCCGGCGCTGCCGGTCTCGCCCTGGCCGCCGCCGTCCAACCATTGTTGATGGCGGTGGGCGCCGCCAGCATGGTGGCGGCCTGGGCCTACACCGGAGGCCCCCACCCCTACGGCTACGCCGGTCTCGGTGAGGTGTTCGTCTTCCTCTTCTTCGGTGTCGTGGCCGTCACCGGCTCCGCCTACGTCGAGGAGGGCCATCTGTCGGTGCTGGCCCTGGGCGCGTCGGTGCCGGTCGGCATGCTCGCCACCGCCCTTCTCGTCGTCAACAACCTGCGGGACCGAGTCGGCGACGGCGCCTCTGGCAAGCGCACCCTCGCCGTCCGCCTGGGGGACCGTCCCACCCGGCTGATGTACGGGGTCCTCGTGGTCGGGGCCCTGGTGGGTGCGCTGGCTCTGGCCCTCGCCGCCACCCCGTGGGCCCTATTGGCGCTCGTCGCCATCCCGTTGGCGGTGGCTCCCCTGCGCTCGGTGCTCGACGGTGCGACCGGTCCCGATCTGGTGACCGTTCTGGGTCAGACGGGGCGACTCCAGCTCGCCTTCGCCGTGGGGCTCTCCGCCGGCCTGTGGGCCCGGTGAGCGTCCTAACTCCCCGCCGGCGTCGTGCCCGTTCGGGCCAGGAAGCGATGCACGATGGCCAGGAACGCCTCCGGCGCTTCGCTCTGGGCCGCGTGCCCGGCCCCCGGCACCACGGCGAGCTCGGCGTTCGGGCCGATGGCCGCCACCATGGCCTGCGCCCGGGAGCGGAAGCGACCGTCGTTCTCCCCCGCCATGGCCAACACCGGCATGGCCAGTTCGCACAGGCGCGGCCACAGCGGTTCCTGGGCTCCCGTCCCCGCCAGCCGGAGGCTGGTGGCCAGGCCGGCCACGGTGTTGGCGAGGCGGGCGTCCATACCGGCGGCCGCTTCGTCCAGGCCGGCGAAGAGCGGCCGGGCCAGCCACCGACGGACGAATTCGGCCACCCCGACCTGTTCCAGCTCGCGGGCCAGGGCCTCGTCGTCACGTCGCCGGGCCCGGCGCTCGGCGGGGTTCTCGATGCCCGCCGTCCCTCCGAGCAGGACGAGGGCGTCGACCAACTGCGGATGGTCCAGGGCCAGTTGCAGACACAACCGGGCCCCCATCGAGTAGCCGATATAGGTGGCGGCGCCCCCCGTTTCGCCCAGGAGCCGGGCCCCTTCGACCATGTCGAGAGCCAGCGCCGCCGAGCGGCCATGGCCGGGTGCATCCACCCGCACCACCTCGTGATGGCGCGCCAGGTCGGTGGCCACGGGCCCCCACGACCGACCGGTCTGCGTGAATCCGTGCACCAGAACCAGGCGTGGACCACGGCCCTCGACCTCGGCATAGAGCACGGCGCCATCCTGGCACCGCCCCCGTCGAGCCCTGTCGGCGCCGGCCCTCCCGGTGCCCGGACCAACGGAGAAGGGTGGGGCCGGTGGTGGTAGCCGCCGATGTGGCGGCCACCTTCTGTGCCACCGTCGTCGACGAATGGGCCCGGGCCGCAGTGACCGACGCCGTGGTGTCCCCCGGTTCGCGCTCGACGCCCATGGCCCTGGCCCTGGCCGCCGACGACCGCATCCGTCTCCACGTCATCGTCGACGAACGGTCGGCGGCGTTCTTCGCCCTGGGGATCGGCCTGCGCACCGGGGAACCGGCGCTCGTGCTCACCACCAGCGGGACGGCCGCCGCCGAGCTGCATCCCGCTGTGATCGAGGCCCATCACGCCGGTGTTCCGCTCCTGGTCGTCACCGCCGACCGCCCGCCTGAAGCCCATGGCGTCGGCGCCCCCCAGACCATCGACCAGGGTGACCTCTACGGGCGGGCGGTCCGGTGGCGGGCCGACCCCGGTGTTCCCGATCCCGCCGCTTCCCGCAGCTGGCGGTCGCTCGCCTCGCGGGCGGTGGCCGAAGCTCGTGGCGCCGGGGGCCGGCCGGGCCCGGTGCATCTCAACCTGGCCTTCCGGGAGCCGCTGGTCGGTCGGCCCGGTCCGCTGCCTCCGGGGCGCCACGGAGGTGCTCCTTGGCACCGGGTATCGGTGGCGCCCCGGACCGCCCCCGCCGCCATGGGTGAGCTGGCCGAGCGGCTGTCGGGCCGGTCGGGGGTGATCGTGTCCGGTGCCGGAACAGGAGATCCGGCCGCCGTGCACCGGCTGGCCGACCAGATCGGATGGCCGGTCCTGGCCGACGCCCGCTCCTCGGCCCGCGTGCCGGCACCGGCCACGGTGGCCGCCTTCGATGCGCTGCTCCGCCACGGCCCGTTCGCCGCCCGGAGTCGCCCGGAGTTCGTCCTGCGCCTCGGTGCCACCCCCGCATCCAGGGTCTTGGCCGAGTGGCTGGCCTCGTCCAACGCCGAACAGGTGGCGGTGGAGCCCCACGGGGTGTGGCTCGATCCCGACCGCGTGTTGAGCGCCCTGCTCGTGGCGGTGCCCGCCGACGTGTGCAGGGCCCTGGCCGATCAGGAACCCAAGCCCGCTTCCGACGGCTGGGCCCGGCAGTGGGCCGGGGCCGAGCGGGCGGCCCAGGACGCCATCGCCCGGACGCTGGCCGGACACCGGGAACCGACCGAGCCGGGCCTGGCTCGGGAACTGGTGTCCTGTCTGCCTCCGGGCGCCGGCCTGGTGGTGGCCTCGTCGATGCCGATCCGCGACGTGGAGTGGTACGGGCCGGCGCGCGCCGACATCACGGTGATGGCCAACCGGGGTGCCAACGGCATCGACGGGACACTGTCCACCGTGCTCGGGGCGGCCGCCGGATCGAGAGGCCGACCCACCGTGGGTCTCCTCGGCGACCTGGCTTTCCTCCACGACGCCGGAGCCCTGGTGGGTGCGGCCGCTCATGGCCTCGACGCCGTCATCGTCGTGGTCGATAACAGAGGCGGGGGTATTTTCTCATTCCTGCCCCAGGCCACCTCGGTGGCCGCCCCCCTGGCCGAGAGACTCTTCGGCACCCCCCACGACGTGGACCTGGTGGCCCTGGCCGCCCTGCACGGGCTGACGGCGCTCGAGGTCGGCGCCGCCGATCAACTGGCGCCGGCGGTGGCCGCCGGTCTCGAGTCGGGCGGGATCACCGTGATCGTGGCCGGCACCGACCGCAAGACGAACGTGGATGTCCACGAGGAGCTCCACGCCGCCGTGTCGGCCGCCCTCGGATCGTCGACCCTCTGACCTCCCACCGTGGCGCCATCGGACGACCGGCCGACCACCGGGGGGCCGATCAGGGCCGGACGATGGCCGCCAGCATGGGTTGGAGCTTGAGATCGGTCTCGGTCAGCTCCGTCTCGGGGTCCGACTCGGCCACGATGCCGGCACCGGCCATCAGTCGGGCCCGTCGGCCCTCGATATGAGCGGATCGAATGCCCAGCGCCCAACAGCCGTCGCCGTCGGCGTCCACCCAACCGACAGGTCCCGCGTAGCGGCCCCGGTCGAGACCCTCGAGCTCGGAGATGTAGGCCAGGGCGGCGGCCCTGGGGGTTCCCCCCACCGCCGGGCTCGGATGGATGGCGCCCACCAGATCGAGGGCGCTGGGCCAGGGGCGGCGCAGGCGGCCGGTGATGAGGGTGCCCAGATGGGCCAACGTGCCGAGCGGGACCACGCCCGGGACCCCGGGCACCGTCAGCTCCTCGCAGTAGGGCGAGAGGGCGGCCGACACGGCGTCGACCACCAGGCGGTGCTCCTCGCGTTCCTTGGTCGATGACAGCAACCGAGGGCCGAGCTCGGCGTCGGCGTCGCCCGAGCCGGGCCGCGCCGTGGTGCCGGCGAGCGGCTGGGAGCGGACCGAGTCCCCGGTGCGCTCCACCAGCAGCTCGGGGCTGGCGCCGACGAACCCGTCGACCGAGAACACCATGCACGAAGGGTGCGACACCTCGAGGCGGCGGGCCACGTCGCTCGGCCGCAGCGGCTGGTCGGCCAGCACCGTCACTTCGCGGGCCAGCACGACCTTGGCCAGACGGCCGGCGGCCACGGCGGCGGCGGCGTCGGCCACCAGCCGGCACCAGGCGCCGCGGTCGGTGGCCGACCTGATCCGGTACTCCCGAGGCGCGGACCCGTCGGCATCGGCCCCGGGCGACTCCAGTCGCCGACGGATGTCGTCCAGTGCCTGTTCCGGCTCCGAGCCCGTGACCGTCAGCCAGCAGGAACCGTCGGGCTGGCGCCGTACCAGCACGGCCGGCACCACCACCTCGGCCCGCTCGGAACGCCAGAACGGGAGCGCCCCTATGGCCACCGGCGGGTGGGGTCCGTCGGACTCGATGGCGGCCAGTGCCGCGGCCACCTCTTCGCCGGCCGAGCCACCGGCCCAGGCGACCGGCAGGCGGGCCGCCACGCCGCGGCCGGCCAGACTCACCCCGTCGGCCCGTTGCCACAGAACCCCGCCGTCACCGGCGACCCCGGCCAGATCGACCCGGGCGTCGAGAGACGTTGTCTTGGCCACGAGCCGGACGTCGTTGCGCCGGGATGTGGGGATCACGACCGTGTCCCCACGAGAAGCTGGACCACTCCACCCGAAAACGTGCGGCGCTTCACGTCGGGAAAGCCGGCGGCCGCCACGGCGCCGACGAGGGCGTCGACGGGAGGCAGATAGACGACAGACCGGGGCAGGTACCGGTAGGCGGTGCCGTCGGACAGGGCGGCGCCGATCCGGGGAACGACGCGGGTGAAGTAGAGGCGGTGACCGAGACGCAGCGCAGGGTGCGAAGGCTCAGCCACCTCCAAGAGACCTATGCGGCCGCCGGGACGGACGATTCTCGCCAACTCGGCCAGGAAAGCGGGCAGGTCCACCAGATTGCGGAGAGCGAAACCGCAGGTGGCCCCGTCCACCGAATGGTCGGGCAGCGGCAGCGAGACGACATCGGCCCGCACCAGGGGGACGGTGGTGTGGGCCGCCGCCAGCATGCCCGACGACAGGTCGAAGCCGATCGGAGCGAGGCCGGCGCCGGCCAGATCGGCGCACAGGTCGCCGGTGCCACAGGCCAGATCGGCCACGGTGGAGCGTGGCGCCAGGTCGAGGGCGGCCACCGTGGCACGGCGCCATCTCCTGTCCAGACCGAACGTCATGATCCGGTTGACCAGGTCGTAGCGGGGCGCCACGGCGTCGAACATGGCCCGCACCACACGCGCCTTGTCCGCCCCCTCGGGCAGGGCCTCATCCGTGGCGCGCCTCATCCCTCGACCGCCATGGGGGGCTCGAGGCGCCGCTCGGATTCGCTGAGCACGGCGGCCAACTCCTCGTCATCGCCGACCGCTTCGATGTGCTCCTGGGCCACGGCCAGGAGGATGCGCCGGAAGTGGTGGGCCACCAGTGACACGGTGGCCGGGAGAAGGGCCTGGAAGGCCTCCACCAGTTCGGCGGCGGCCTCGCTGTCGTCGCCCTGGTGGCGCGCCTGGCGGATGTGGCGATCGAACAGGCTCACGGCGCGCTCCGCCACCAGTCGTGCCCCCTGCTGGTGCGTCCGGGCCAGGTCGAGCACCTCGCCCAGGGGAAGGCCGTATTCGAGCAACCGGAGCCCCGCCCGCAGGGCCACCAGATCGGCCTCGGTATAGCGAGCCTCGCCGTTGTGGTGCCGGGGCACGAGCACCCCCTCGCGCTCGAGGGCTTCGAGCAGCGTTCCCGGCACGCCGGCGCGTGTCCCCAGCTCGTCCAGAGTCCAGAACTCCTCCGGCACGGCACCGGTCTCGTCGTTGCCCGCCACCACCGCCTCCACCAGGGCCTCGTCGGCGGCGTCGAGCTCCCCCCGCAGGATCCGGGCGATCACCACCAGGTTGAAGCCGCGCTGCTGCAGGGACTTCACCCTCTTCAGACGCTCGAGGTGCTCGTCGCCGTAGAGCGCGATCCGTCCGGACCGCCGCGGCAGTTCCAGGAGCCCGCGCCCTTGATAGAAGCGGATCGTGTCCACCGACACACCGGCGGCTGCCGCTAACGCCTCGACCCGATACTCCACGGCTACCACTCTAGGAGTGATCACTCCAACAATGCCCGCGTCCGAAAAGGCCCAGGGTCGACCACGGCGGCGGTCTGCCGCGTGAGACCCGACGACGTTCAGAGGGCTTCTCGGTCCCTGCTCCTGGCTGACCTACACTGCTGCTCGTGCTGACGCTGGCGTCATGTTTCGGTTGCCCCGGACCGGCGGATGGGCGGCTGACGCACCACACTGAGGCGCACTGAACCGGCGGAACACCGAAACGACGAGCACGGCGAGGGAGAGCGGGAAATGGCGAGCGTGTGGAGCTACGAAGGCAAGCGGGTTCTCGTGAGCGGAGGTGGTGGCGCCGGCATGGGGGCCGCCGCTGTCCGTGACCTGGTCGAGCTGGGGGCCGAGGTCCATGTCTTCGATCTGAAGGAACCGCCCGTCGAGGTGGCCTCGTTCCGGAACGTCGACCTGCGCGATCCCTCCTCCATGGCCGACGCCGTGGCCGCTCTGGGCGGTTCCATCCACGGCCTGTTCAACTGTGCCGGCCTTCCCGGCCCCCCCTTCTCCGGCCTCGACACCATGCTCGTGAACTTCGTGGCCGCCCGTCACCTGACCGGGCTGGTGGCGCCGCTCATGCCCGAGGGCTCGGCCGTCGTCACCATCTCGTCCGCCGGCGCCTTCGGCTGGGAGAACACGATGGACCAGGTGGCCGGGCTCATCGCCACCCCCGGCTACCAGGAGGCCAAGACCTGGTGCGAGGAACATTCCCAGCAGGTGGGTGAGGGCTATCTGCTGTCCAAGCAGGCGATCATCGTGTGGACGCTGCACGCCGCCCTCGATCTGGCCCCCCAGGGCATCCGGGTCAACTCCACCAGCCCCGGACCCACAGCCACCCCGATGATGCCCTCGTTNNCCACCCAGACCCCGATGATGCCCTCGTTCGAGGCGTACATGGGCAAAGACTTCATGGACCGCTTCCCGAAGCCCCTGTGGGGCCGCAACTCCACCCCCGAGGAGCAAGGCCACCTGGTGGTCTTCCTGAACAGCGACGCCGCCAATTACATCACCGGCACCAACGTCTACGCCGACGGCGGCTTCTCCGCCGGCATGCTCACCAGCAGGCTCGACTTCTCGGCGCTCATGGGCGAGACACCGGCCAGCTGAGCAGCGCGACAGACGAACGATACGGGGGGAGGTAACGATCGTGGCGCAACAGCGGATGGACCTCGAGGAGTTTTTCCACCCCAAGGCCGTCGCCATCGTCGGTTCGGTCAACCGCAACGCCGACCCCGCCCGTGTGCGCAAGACCCACGCCGAGCGCTGGGGCGACAGCTGGTACCTGGTGAACGCCAAGGGCGGTCAGATCGGCGACATCCCCATCTACGAGCACGTCACCGACATCCCTGAAGACATCACCCTGGCCGTCATCAATGTCGGTACCCGGCTCGTGTCCAAGGTCGTCGAGGAGTGCGGCAAGCACGGCGTGCCCTACGTCCTCGTCTTCACCGCCGGTTTCTCCGAAGTGGGTCAGAAGGGCGCCGCGCTCGAACGCGAGGTGGGCGAGATGGCGGCCCGCTACGGCATTCGTGTCTTCGGCCCCAACACCAACACCAATGCCTTCGAGGTCCTCCCCGAGCCGCCGCGTCGGCGCGGCGGCCGCATCGGGCTCGTGACCCAGAGCGGCCACCAGGGCCGGCCCCTCGTCCAGGGCACCGAGTTCGGCATCGCCTTCAGCCGCTGGGTCCCCACCGGCAATGAGCTCGACCTGGAGGCGGCCGACTTCATCGAGTACTACGCCTACGACGACGAGACGGCCGTCATCGCCGGCTATTTCGAAGGATTTCGCGACCCGCCCAAGCTGCGCCGGGCCCTCGAGGCGGCCAACGCCGAGCGCAAGCCCGTGGTGGCGCTCAAGATGGGGGCCACATCCGCCGGTACCCGCATGGCCAGCTCCCACACCGGTCACCTGGCCGGGTCCGACGCCGTGGTTGACGGACTGTTCCACCAGTTCGGCGTGACCCGCGTGAGCGACCTCGACGAGCTACTCGAGACGGCCGCCCTCTTCGCCAAGCTGCCGGCCGGGACCGGACCTAACTGCTGTCTCTATTCCATCTCGGGGGGCTCGGGCACCCTCATGGCCGAGGTGGCCGAGGCGAGCGGCGTCCCCGTCCCCATCCTCACCGAGAAGACCCGCGCCGCATTGCGCGAGATGATCCCCGACTACCTGACCGTCGACAATCCCGTCGACAACGGGGCCCAATTCCTCGTCACCAATCCCGTCGAGGACCGCCGGCGCGTCTTCGACCTCATCGCCGCCGACCCCGAGATCGACGTCATCGTCATCGGCCTCACCGGAGCCCTCGGTCGCCTCACCGACCGCTTCGCCGACGACATCGTGGCCTTCGCCGAGCTCGAGGACTTCCTCGA
>PKWD01000054.1 GCA_003131945.1 Acidimicrobiaceae bacterium | reverse complement strand
GGCAAGTTCGACAAGAAGGCGCTGCGGACCCAGGTGGCCGACGGCACCATCGCCGTCCACGAAGTGGGCGTGCCCAGCCGCAGCGACTGACGAAGGGACGCGTCCGTGGGGGTCGAGGATCTGGCCGACCGGTTGGCTTCACTGTCCGAGGAACTCGGCGACCTGGCCTTCGACCGGCTGCGCGAAGCGTCGTCGTCAGCNNCCGGTCGGGGCGAGCTCGACCCGGGCCTCGTGGCCGAGGAGAAGCGCTTGACGCGGGCCCGGCGCGCCGTGGACAAGGCCGTGGTGCTGTTGCGGAGATCGGACGAGACTGTCGACGACTGACGGGCGCGGTACCAGGACGCCCGTCACTCGAGGAGCTCGGAGGCGTGGCTCCGGTAGATGGCCGGATGGTCGGTCCGGTTGCTGTCGTGCAAGTGGCGGATCAGCTCGTCGAGCCGGGCGGGCACGATGATGATGAAGTGTGAAGGCTCGGGGCCGGCGTTGCCGAAAGTATGGGCCGTGCCGGCCGGGACGAGGACGGTCGTTCCGGCCGCGGCGACCTGCTCGCGGTCCTCGAATCGGAACCGCAACGCCCCCGAGATCACGTGCCAGGCCTCGTCGTCGGCGTGATGCACGTGCAGGGGGGCGACTTCGCTGGCCACGCCCGTGGCCGGCCACTGGCTGATCACGAGGTCCCGCCCCCGGACCACCACCCCGCAGGAGTCGTCGGCCGAGGGCTCGATGATCATGTGATCAGTGCTCCCAGGTGTTCACGACGTCGATCATCTGGCGGAGCCGGCCGTAGTGGATGCGGTCGAAGCGGAAGGCCAGGCGGGGCAGGTCGACGTGGTCACCGCTCGAGCGCTCGGGTGACAGTGGCTTCGAGGGTCGGATGGCCCCGCCCTTCACGATGTCGGAGAACTGCTCGTTCAGCAGGGCGATCTGGGCCCGGGTGGGGGCATGCTGGAGGCGCATGATGAGAAGGTCGCCGACCCAGCGCACGGAGTGGTAGTTGCGGAAGAAGCCGAGGATCTCGTTGGTGGCGATGTCGACGTCGGCGGTGATGCGGTAGAGCGAATGGTCCTCGGGTGAGACGAGGCCGCGGGCGGCCACCTGCTCGTTGACGAAGCGTTGCCAGCCGCGCCAGTAGGTCCCGTCGGGCACGTCGAGGAGGACGAGGGGGGCCGGTTGGGCCTTGCCCGTCTGGAGCAGGGTGAGCAGTTCGAAGGCTTCGTCCAGGGTGCCGAAGCCGCCGGGCAGGACGGCGTAGCCGTCGGACTCCTTGATGAGCATGAGCTTGCGGGTGAAGAAGTAGCGCATCTCGACGAGCTTCGGATCCTGGGCGATGAAGGGGTTGGCCCCCTGTTCGTGGGGGAGGCGGATGTTCACACCGATGGACATCTCGCGTCCGGCCCCTTCCATGCCGGCGGCCATGATGCCGGGCCCGGCGCCGGTCACGACCATCCAGCCGTGGCCGGCCATGCGCTCGGCCAGCTGTCGGCTCTGGACGTAGAGGGGATCGTCGGGCAGGGTGCGGGCCGAGCCGAAGAAGGTCACCTTCAAGGCGTCGCGGTAGGGACGGAAGACCCGGAAGGCTTCGGCCATCTCGGCCAGAGCGGCGGCGGCCAGCTTCAGGTCGATGGGCTCGGTGTGTTCGGCGGCCAGACCGGCGACGGTGGCGAAGATGGCGCGGTAGAGATCGGGGCGTTCGGTGACGCCGGCGGCGTCGAGCAGGGCGTCGACCAGGTGGGCGTGGGCGGGATCGAGGCCGGTGGCGGCGGTGTCCTCGGCGCCGGCGGTATCGGCGACCAAGGGTGGGGTGTCGGGGTCGGCCACCTCGGCGTCGACGACGGCGGCGGTCACCTGGTCGTTGTCAGCCACGGCGTCTCAGCAAGGGGCGGGGACGCGCCCGTAGAGGGTGGTGCGCTGCTCGAGGCGTCGGCCGAGCGGCTCCACCACGGCGCCGAACTCGTCCTCGCCCATGAACTGGCCGTGACTGGCCCCCGCCGCCCGCGAGATGTTCTCGTCCATGAGAGTGCCGCCCAGATCGTTGACGCCGGCCTGGAGCATCTGGGTGGCGCCGGCCGCTCCCATCTTCACCCAGGAGACCTGGATGTTCTCGATGGCACCGTGATAGGCGATGCGACCGACGGCGTGCATGAGCAGAGCCTCACGGAAGGTCGGGCCCCGGCGGGCTTTGCGTTGGAGATAGATGGGCGTGGCCATGTGCACGAAGGGCAGCGGCACGAATTCGGTGAAGCCGCCGGTCTCATGCTGGAGATCCCGGGTACGCAGGATGTGGCGGGCCCAACTCCGGGGCTGTTCGACGGCCCCGAACATGATGGTCACGTTGGAGCGGAGCCCTATCGAGTGGGCCGTGCGGTGTGCTTCGAGCCACTCCTCGGTGTTGATCTTGTCGGGGCAGAGAACAGCGCGGACCTCGTCGTCGAGTATCTCGGCGGCGGTGCCGGGCAGAGTGGCGAGACCGGCGTCCTTCAAACGGCGGAGGTAGTCGGCCAGGGGCTCGTCGAGACGCTTGGCCCCTTCGGTCACCTCCAGAGCGGTGAAGGCGTGGATGTGGATCCGGTCGGTGGCGGCCCGCACGGCGCGGATGACTTCCAAGTAGTAGTCGCCGTCGAACTTCGGATGGATGCCACCTTGGAGACAGACCTCGGTGGCCCCGGCCTCCTCGGCCTCGCGCACCCGGTCGGTGATGTCGGAGAGCTCGAGCAGATAGGGCGCCCCCCGCAGGTTGAGCGACAGGGGGCCCTTGGAGAAAGCACAGAAGCGGCACTTGAAGGTGCAGACGTTCGTGTAGTTGATGTTGCGGTTGGCCACCCAGGTGACGACGTCGCCCACGGCCTCGGCCCTGAGCTGGTCGGCCACCTCGGCCACGGCGCGTACCTCGGGGCCCCGGGCCCCGAACAGGGCCACGATCTCGTCTTCGCCCACTTCCTGACCGAGGGTCACGCCGGTGAGGATCTCGGCCACTGTGCTCCGGGCCGCGGCCAAGGGCGCCACGGCCGGCCGTTCGGTGGCGGCGCCGAGCAGCGCCGGCGGCTCGACGGTCCCGCCCGAGCACCAGTCGTGGTCGCGGCCGAGGCCTTCGGCGTCGGAGTGGTCGAGCACACTGAAGCGCATGGCCGGATCGAGGAAGCGGGCCGGATCGAGGGCGAACTCGGGATAGACGGTGAGACGGGGGGCGAGCACGAGGCCGGCCGCTTCGGTGGCGGCGCGCAGGACCTCGATGGCGGGCCAGGCCCGTTCGGGGTTCACGTGGTCGATGGTCACCGGCGAGACGCCACCGAAGTCGTCGATGCCCGAATCGAGCAGCGGGGCCAGATCATCGGACAGGTTGGGCGGTGCCTGCAGGTGGACAGAGTCGGGGAGCAGCAGCCGGGCCACGGCGATGGTCCAGGCCAGCTCGTCGGCCGGACAGGGCGGCGCCGTGTGCATGGCCGTGCCCGCCTTGGGCAGGAAGTTCTGGACGATGACCTCTTGGATGTGGCCGAAGGCCCGGTGGGAATCGGCGATGGCAGTGAGCGTCTCGATGCGGCCGGCCCGGCTTTCGCCGATGCCGACGAGCAGGCCGGTGGTGAAGGGGATGGCCAGTTCCCCGGCGTGGGTGAGGGTGGCCAGACGGCGCTCGGGTGTCTTGTCGGGCGCCGCGCGGTGACAGGCCAGATCGGGATCGAGGGACTCGAGCATCATTCCCTGGCTGGCCGACACCTCCCGCAGCCGGGCCAGATCGTCGTGGCCGAGGGCGCCGGCATTGGCGTGGGGCAGGAGACCGGTTTCGTCACGCACCAGGGCGCAGGCGGCCACCAGGTAGTCGACGGTCGAGGTGAAGCCGTGGTCGCTCAACCAGGCCTGAGCCACCGGATAACGGTCCTCGGGGGCCTCGCCCAGGGTGAAGAGGGCCTCGTGGCAACCGGCCTCGGCGCCGGCCCGGGCGATGGCCAGGACCTCATCCGACGACAGGTAGGGAGCCGAGAGCCGGGCCGGGGGTTGGGCGAAGGTGCAGTAGCCGCAGCGGTCCCGGCAGAGCATCGTGAGCGGGATGAAGACCTTCGGCGAGAACGTCACTCGGGTGCCGAAGATGGCGTCCCGCCTGGCGGCGGCCGCCGTGGCCAGGGCGGCGGGGTCGATCCCGAGAAGCTCCGCGTCGGTCAGCCCGTCGGAAGGGGGTGCCACACTTTCTCTGCCGGTGAGGGTCACCCGCGACACCCTACGGCCCCCCGCCGGCCGGGGCGCCTCGTCAGCCGCCGGCCCGGACGCCCGGTAGCCTCGAGTGATGGCGCGTGCCCGGATGGAGATCGCGTCCGGGCACCCGTATCCACTCGGCGCCACCTACGACGGTGTGGGCACGAACTTCTCGATCTTCTCCGAGGTAGCGGACCAGGTGGAGGTGTGCCTGTTCGACGAGGGGGGCAGGGAGACTCGCTTCGCCCTCCCCGAGGAGACCGCCCACGTCCACCACGGCTACCTCGCCGGTGTCGGGCCCGGTGAGCGGTACGGCTACCGGGTCCACGGTCCGTGGCGGCCCGCCAGCGGTCATCGGTGCAACTCGGACAAGCTGCTGCTCGACCCGTACGGCAAGGCAGTGGAAGGCCGCGTCCACTGGAACCGATCCCTCTACGGCCACCAGCATGCCGACGAGAGCCGGATGAGCCGGGCCGACAGCGCCGGCTCGATGCCGAAGAACGTCGTCGTCAGCCCCTACTTCGACTGGGGAAACGACAGGCCGCCGGCCACGCCTTGGCACAAGACGGTGGTCTACGAGATGCACACCAAGGGGTTCACACAGCGCCATCCTGACGTGCCTCCACAGCTCCGGGGGACCTTCGCCGGCCTCGCCACCGAGCCGGTCGTCGACCATCTGCTGTCCCTCGGGGTGACGGCCGTCGAGCTGCAGCCGGTCCACCAGTTCGTCCACGACGCCCGGCTGGTCGCCCACGGTCTGCGCAACTACTGGGGGTACAACTCGATCTGCTATCTCGCCCCTCACAACGAGTACGCCGCCACCGGCGAGCGCGGCCAGCAGGTGCAGGAGTTCAAGGCGCTCGTGAAGACCCTCCACTCGGTGGGCATCGAGGTCCTGCTCGACGTGGTGTACAACCACACCGCCGAGGGCAACCAGAGCGGGCCGACCCTGTCGTTCAAGGGGATCGACAACGCCGCCTACTACCGGCTCTCCCCCCAGAATCCTCGCTTCTACGTCGACTTCACGGGCACCGGCAACTCGCTGAACCCAGCGCACCCGAGCGTGCTGCGGCTGATCATGGACTCGCTGCGCTACTGGG
>PKWD01000371.1 GCA_003131945.1 Acidimicrobiaceae bacterium | reverse complement strand
GTCGTGCTCGACAAAGCCTGGGTACAAACCGACCTGGCCCGTTGCCGGGCCGAGCTCGACGCCATGTATCTCCTCAACTGGCGGATGGCCACCGCCGTGGCGGCCGAGAAGCTGAACCCGGCCGACTCCTCGGCCGTGAAGATCTTCGGCGTCGAGCGCTCCATCGACATCTACCGCCGTCTCCTCGGCATCGTCGGCGCCGCCGGCTATCTGGCCCCCCTCTCCCCGGGGACGGCCCTGGCCGCACGCCTCGAGCGCACGGCCCGGCACGCGCAGATCAACACCTTTGGCGGCGGCGTCAACGAGATCCNNGGACGAACGAGATCCAGCGCGAGATCGTGGCCACGGCCGGCTTGGGGATGACGCGAGCGCCCCGGTGAGCGCTACCGAGGCGGCCGTCGACGACGCCCCGGCCGAGGATTATCTGGCCCGCCTGAAGGCCTTCGAGGGTCGCACCGTCGGGGCGCCGACGGAGGGACCCGACGCCGTCAACCAGGCCATGATCCGCCACTGGGTCGAGGCCATGGGCGACGAGAACCCGGTCTACGTCGACGAGGCCGCGGCCCGGGCCAACGGCTTCCCCGGGGTCATCGCCCCGCCGACCATGCTCCAGGCCTGGATCATGCGCGGCTACAAGGCCACGGCCGAGCTCGCCGAGGCCCGCGCCGCCGGTCGTCAAACCGACGGCGGCAGCCCGGCCGACGAGCTCATGGCTGTCCTCGACGAGGGCGGCTTCACCTCGGTGGTGGCCACCAACTGCGAGCAGGAGTACCGTCGTCCGGTCGTCCTCGGAGACCACCTGCGTGTGTCCTCCTCGATCGAGTCGGTCTCGCCCGAGAAGCAGACAGGTCTCGGCATCGGTCATTTCATCACCACCCTTCTGACCTACACCGACCAGAACGGCGAGACGGTGGCCGACATGCGCTTCCGGATCCTCAAGTTCCGTCCCGGCACGGGCAAGAAAGCCGATGCTCCGACAGGGGGGGCGTCATGACCGACACCGCCTCCCGCGCTTTCCGACCCCGGCCCGCTCTCACCGAGGACAACACCTTCTTCTTCGAGGGGGCCCGGCAGGGCCAGCTCCTCATCCAGCGCTGCGCGTCCTGCGGTGTCCTGCGCCATCCGCCGCGCCCGGCCTGCGCCGTCTGCCAGTCCTTCGACTGGGACACCGTCGTCTCCTCGGGCCGCGGCACCGTCTACAGCTACGTGGTCGTCCACCACCCCCAGGTCCCCCCCTTCGACTATCCGCTGCCCATCGCCGTGGTCGAGCTCGAAGAGGGCACCCGGCTGGTGGCCGATCTCCTCGGTGTGGCCCCCGACGCCGTGCGCGTGGGCATGGCTGTCGCCGTCGAGTTCGTGGCCGTCGACGACGAGCTCACCCTTCCCATGTTCCGACCGACCTGACGAGGCCCCCATGGATTTCAACTTCACCGAGGAGCAGGAGGCCGTGGCCCAGGCGGCGGCCAGCGTCTTTCTCGGTATGGTCACCCCCGCCCGGGTGGCCGAGATCGAGCGGACCGACGACCGGTTCGACGGCGTCCTGTGGGCGGCCCTGGCCCGCTCGAACCTCCTCGGTCTGGCCGTGGCCGAGGAGCAGGGTGGTTCGGGGCTCGGCCTCACCGAGGTCTGCCTCGTCCTCGAGCAGCAGGGCCGGGCCGTGGCCCCCATCCCGTTGTGGGCCACCGCCGTCCTCGGCGCCATGCCGCTCAGTCGCTTCGGGAGCCCCGAGCAGAAAAGCCGCTGGCTCCCCGGCGTCGTGGCCGGCGATGTCCGTCTGAGCGCGGCCCTGACCGAGGCCGCCGCCAGCACCAGCGAACGCCCGGCCGTCAGCGCCACCCGCCAGGCCGGGGGCTTCACCCTGTCCGGGACCACCCGCAACGTCCCCCAGGCCCACCTGGCCGACCGGGTGCTCGTCCCCGCCCACACAGACGACGGCGTCGTGGTGGCCCTGGTCGATCCGACCGGTCCCGGGGCCACACTCGAGCGGGTGACGACGACCGACCGCCAGATCCACCCCCATCTCCACCTGGACGGTGCCGTCGTCGACGAGGCCGATGTCCTGGCCGGACCGTCGAACGGTGCCGGCGTCGTCACCTGGATGCTCGACCGGGCCCGCACCGGTCTGTGCGCTCTGCAGCTGGGCGTGACCGAGGAAGCCATACGACGAGCGGCGGCCTACCTGAACGAGCGTCAGCAGTTCGGACGGCCCCTCTCCTCGTTCCAGGGGACGATGCTACGCGCCGCCGACGCCTACATCGACTCCGAGGCCATCCGGGTCACCCTGTGGCAGGCGGCCTGGCGTCTGGACACCGGCCGTCCGGCCACCGACGCCGTGGCCGTGGCCAAATGGTGGGCCTCGGAAGCGGGTCAGCGCGTCGTCCACGCCACCCAGCACCTCCACGGTGGCATGGGCGCCGACGTCGAGTACCCGATCCACCGCTACTTCCTCTGGGGCAAGCAGATCGAGCTCATGCTCGAGGGCCCGAGCGCCCAGTTGGCCCGCATGGGAACGGCCCTGGCCGCCCGCTACCGTCAGCCGGGCCCGGCCCCGGCGGCCTCGGGAGGAGGTCGGTGAGCCCGGTGACCCAGACGACGCGGCGCATGGACGACGTGACGGTGGGCGACGTCCTGCCCGAGCTGGCCATCCCCCTCACCCGCACCGTCATCGTCACCACCGCCATCGCCAGCCGCGACTACCAGGACGTCCACCACGATCCCGCTCTGGCCGTCGAGCGCGGGTCGGACGACATCTTCATGAACATCCTCTCCTCCAATGGTTTCGTGGGCCGCTACATCACCGACTGGACCGGGCCCGGGGCGGTCATCGAGAACGTCTCCATCCGCCTGGGCGCTCCCAATTACCCGGGCGACACCATGGTGTTCACCGGCCGGGTCACCTCGGCCCAAGTGCCCGAGGGTCGCGGCGACGGGCGCGGTGTGGTCGAGATCGCCGTCCGCGGCGCCAACAGTCGCGGCGACCACGTCACCGGCACCGTCCGCGTCGCCCTCCCCGTCTCCTGCGATGTGGGCACCCTCACCGGGCCGACGTCGTGAGGGCCAGGTCACCGAGACACCACGCCTTCGCCGGCACCACCGCCGTGAGCGGTATCGGGGCCACGGAATTCTCCAAGGCCTCGGGTCGTAGCGAACTGCGTCTGGCCACCGAGGCCGTGGCCGCCGCCCTCGACGACGCCGGCCTGACCTCGGCCGACGTCGACGGGATGGTCACCTTCTCGGCCGACACCAATCCCGAGATCGAGGTGGCCCGCACCCTCGGTATCGGCGACCTCACCTTCTTCAGCCGCATCCACTACGGCGGCGGGGCGGCCTGCGCCACCGTGCACCAGGCGGCCATGGCCGTCTCGTCCGGTGTGGCCGACGTCGTCGTCT
The DNA here is from genome assembly GCA_003131945.1 of Acidimicrobiaceae bacterium. Next base: position 4,325 of record PKWD01000371.1, on the reverse strand, counting down.
GCTACCGGGCTTTCAACGAGCGCTCCGGTCACCGCTTCGGCACCGGTGTCCAGGGTCGCCCGCCCGCCGCCAACGCCGAGAACGCCCACTTCGCCTGGTACGCGCCCGAGGGTCTTCTCACCCCCGCCTCCTGGGTGGCCATGTTCGCCCAGCGCTATCTCCACGTCACCGGGGCCACCACCGAGGATTTCGGCCGGGTGGCCGTGGCCGACCGCACCCACGCCGCCACCAACCCCAAGGCCTGGTTCTACGAGAAGCCCATCACCCTGGAAGACCACCAGGCCTCGCGCTGGATCGTCGAGCCCATGCGCCTCCTCGACTGCTGCCAGGAGTCCGACGGCGGTCAGGCCCTCGTCATCACCTCGTTGGAGAGGGCTCGCGATCTGCGCCAGACACCGGCCGTCATCAACGCCGCCGCCCAGGGGGCGGGCGCCCAGCAGGACATGATGACCTCGTACTACCGCGACGACATGACCCATCTCCCCGAGATGGGGGTGGTGGCCCGGCAGTTGTGGGAGACCTCCGGACTCGGTCCCGCCGACATCCAGGGTGCCGTCCTCTACGACCACTTCACCCCCTTCGTCCTCTACCAACTGGAGGAGCTCGGCTTCTGTCAGTGGGGCGAGGCCAAGGAGTTCGTCCGCGACGGGAACCTGCTCATGGGCGGCCGCCTGCCCACCAATACCCACGGCGGCCAGTTGGGCGAGGCCTACATCCACGGCACCAACGGCATCGCCGAAGGGGTGCGCCAGGTCCGCGCCACGGCCGTGAACCAGATCGAGGGCCTCGAGCACATCGTGGTGACGGCGGGAACCGGCGTTCCCACGAGCGGTCTCATCCTCGGTGTCGACCGCTGACGATCCGCCACCGCCGTCGGCCGCCGTCCCCCCCACGAGCGGGGCGCCGCTCACCGCCGCCGCCTTCCACCAGCTGATCGACGAGCTGGCCCATCTCGAGGCCCGGCTGCAGCTGCCCGAGGTACCCCTCGACGAGCCGAGTCTCCTGGAGGGCTACCAGTGGATGTTCTCCATCCTGGCCGTCGGCCTCGACGCCCAGGTGTGGGCCGACTCCGACCGGCCCCGCTTCGTCGACATCGTCGGGCCCTACCGGAAGTGGGGCGGTGACAACGCCGACGCCTTCTACCAGTACGCCCCCATCGACCCCACCCGCACCTACCGCGTCCGGGGTCGCCGCGGCGACGCCGTCTACCTGTCGCTCACCGTCTACGGCGGACCGAACGACGGTCGCTACTCCGAGCGCATCGTGGGCACCGTCAACGACAGACACCTCGCCATGGCTGACGACGGCTCCTTCGACATCGTCCTCAGTCCCGAACCCCACGACGGGGCCTGGATCAAGCTCGAGCCCGACGCCGTCTGTGCCATCACCCGTGACTATCTGGTCGACCCCGTCGACGGACGCCGCGTCGAGTGGCGCATCGACACCGACGACCCGCCCCCCACCCGGCGCCAGACCGACGCCGATCTGGCTCGGCGCTTCCGGGCGGCGGTGACGTGGCTGCGCGACCAGGCCGCCATCGTCCCCATCCCCCTGGGAGAACCCAACACCGTCGACGAGCCCTACCCGGTGCCGACGACGACCTTCGGCTGGGCCGCCGGCGATGCCGCCTACGCCATGGGCTCCTACGAGCTCGACGACGACCAGGTCCTCGTCCTCGAAGGCCGGTCGCCGAACTGCGCCTTCTGGAACGTCTGTCTCTGGAACCAGTTCCTCCACACCTACGACTACGCCTACGAGCGCGTCACCCTGAACGGGGGCCAGGTCGTCTACGAACCCGACGGCTCCTGGCGTATCGTCATCGCCCCCCGCGACCCCGGCCATCGGAACTGGATCTCCACCGCCGGCCACCACCGCGGCCGCATCTGGTTCCGCTGGTTCCTGCCCGACGAGACCCCGGCCCGGCCCACGGCCCGGGTCACGAGCGCCGGCGATCTGGACCGGTCGTGAGCCGTCCGGCCCCCGTCGTCCTCGACGATCTGGCCGCCCCCCGCTTCACGCCCGAGATCGAACAGCTCCGGGCCGCCATGGCCGAGATGGCGCCGTCGTGTCCCCTCGACGCCGGGGAGATCTGCGGCGCCGCCCGTGAGCAGACCGGACTCGACGACGCCGGCGACACCGGTTTCCTCGACCGCCTCGAGGTCCTCTGTGCCGCGCTACGGACCGAAGCCGGCCTCAGTGCCCCCGGGGTCGTCAGCTGGTACAGCCAGCTGGTCCAGATGATCAAGAACCGCCTGCTGATCGGGGATCTGTTGCACCGGCATCCCGAGATCCACGACCTCGAGATCGTCCGCCCCATCATCATCGCCGGCCTGCCTCGCACGGGGACGACCCACCTGCACAACCTGATCAGCGCCGATCCCGCCCTGCGTTCGCTGCCCTACTGGGAGAGCCTCGAGGCCCGTCCTGGCCGAGTCCGAACGTCCCCCACCGGGCCAGCCCGATCCCCGACTGGCCCGCACCGCCTTCGGTCTCGACATGGCCGACCGGGCCATGCCCTACTTCAAGCGCATGCACGAGACGACCGTCGACCACGTCCACGAGGAGATCCAGCTCCTCGCCATCGATGTCTCCACCATGCTCTTCGAGACCCTCTCGCTCATGCCGTCGTGGCGCGACTCCTACCGGGCGAGCGACCAGACCCCCTCCTACGAGTACCTCCGCACCATCTTGAAGGTCCTCCAGTTCCAGCGCGGCGGGACCCGCTGGGTCCTCAAGTCGCCTCAGCACCTCGAGCAGTTCGCCCCCCTCGTGGCCACCTTCCCCGACGCCACCTTCGTGGTCACCCACCGCGATCCGGTGGCTGTGACCGTGTCCATGGCCACGATGATCGCCTACAGCGCCCGCATGCACACCGAGACCATCGATCCCCCCGCCATCGGCCGCTACTGGTCGGCCCGGGGCGAGGATCTCTTCCGGGCCTGCGCCCGAGACCGCCCCCTTCTCCCCGCCGACCAGACCATCGACGTCCGCTTCGACGACTTCATGGCCGACGACTTCGGGATGGTCGAGCGCATCTACGACCTGGCCCACCAACCCTTCACCGTCGACGCCCGCCAGGCCATGACCGGCTTCGTGGCCACCCACCGACGCGGCCGTCACGGTACCGTCGTCTACCAACCCGATGTCCTCGGCATCGATACCGCCGAGCGCCGACGCGCCCTGGCGTTCTACGGCGACCGGTTCGGGGTAAGGACCGAGGACTGACAAGGAGGACGCCATGAACACCATCCCCGAGTCGCACCGCGACCTGCTCGACGGCGAGTTCGCCACCCTGGCCACCGTGGGCGCCGACGGTCGCCCCCAGCTCACCGAGGTCTGGTTCCTCTCCGATGACGGCTCCGTGCGGGTCTGATCAACACCTCGCGCCAGAAGCTCAAGAACCTGTCGGCCAATCCGGTCTGCACCCTATTCCTCCTCGACTTGGCCAACCCCTACTGCTACCTCGAGATCCGCGGTGACGCCGCCCTCGAGCCCGACGACGACTACGCCTTCGCCGATCGCGTGGGGGCCAAATACAAGTCCGACCTCCGTGTCCACGACGGCCCCGACGACAGCCGCGTCATCGTCACCCTCCGGCCCACCCACGTGAACGCCGTCAACATGGAGGGATGATCAGCCCGGTTCCGCCCCGGTTCCGCCGGGAACGGTGGCGCCGACGCCGCACCAGCGAGGTGCTCTTCAACAACAAGACGGTCGACGCCTACCACTACGACGCCACCCTCGAGTACCCCTACACCGTGGGCTGTTACCACGGCACCCCGGCCGCCTCGCCCCCCATGCCCTGAGCGCCGCCGATCGCAGCGTCACGGCCCTGAGCAGGGGTGTTCCATGTACCGAGGGATGCGAGAGGGTGCCCCTGTCGTCGATTGATTCGGGCTGGCGAGGCCGTTGGCGCCGCCCACCGATGTAGCGTTGAGGGGTGACAGGGGCTGAGGGGGACGGGTGTCGACGACCATGACCACAACCACGGAGGAACCGGTGAGCGGCTCGCGCCGTCGGCTCCGGCCCATCTTGGGCTGGGTCATCACCATCATCGTGGCCCTGCTCATCAGCACCGGCACCCGGGCCTACGCCGTGCAGTCGTACTTCGTGCCCACCCCGTCGATGACGCCCACTCTGCAGCCCGGAGACCGCATCCTGGTCGACAAGCTGAGCTCCACCATCCATCGCGGTGACATCGTCGTGTTCAGGAACCAGCCGGCCGACCGCGGCGGCCCCCCCACTCTGGTCAAGCGTGTCATCGGCCTCCCCGGTGAGAGGATCTCGTCGACCGGCAGCACAGTCCTCATCAACGGCAAGCCCAT
>PKWD01000316.1 GCA_003131945.1 Acidimicrobiaceae bacterium | reverse complement strand
TCGATCACCGTGTAGCGGTAGGTCGATTCGGCCCGGCCCTCCATGGGGGCGTCGGCCGTCTTCACCCGCAGCTGCGCACCGGGCCCGCCGATGTCCATCGACGCGGAGGCCAGGCGCTTGGACAGCTCGGTGGCGTAGAGCTTGTAGGCCGAGGCCTCCGCCGTGGGGGCGGCGCCGCCCTTGGACGACTTGTTGACGAAGGCGAGTCCGAGGACCCGGGCCACCTCGGCCTCGGTGGCCAACTCCGCGATGCGCTGGCGGACGACGGGGTCGTGGCGCAACGGCTTTCCGTCGCGGGTGGCGTGGGCCACGTAGTCGCACAGGACATCGAGGCGCTGGGCGATGGGGGAAAAGGTGAACATGGTGAAGCGTTCGAGGTCGAGGGCTTCGGAGATGTACTGGAATCCGTGGTTCAGCTCCCCCACAACGTAGTCATCGGGCACGAAGACATCGTCGAGATAGACCTCGTTGGTCCGTTCGTCGCCCATCGTCCAGATGGCCTTGACGGTGATGCCGGGCTGGTCGAGGGGGACGAGGAACAGGGTGATCCCGGCATGCTTGGCCACATCGGGGTCGGTGCGGGCCCCGACCCAGTACCACTCGGCGAAGTGGGCCGACGTCGTCCACGTCTTCTGGCCGTTCAGGCGCCAGCCGTCGCCGTCTCGGGTGGCCTTCAACTGCATGGACGCCGCGTCCGATCCGGCGTTGGGCTCGGAGTAGCCGACGGCGAACTCGACCTCGTTGCGCAGGATCTTCGGGAGGAACTCCTGCTTCATCTTCTCGCTGCCGTGGCGGATGATCGTCTTGCCCACGATGCCGACGCCCTTGCCGATCTGGGGTCCGCCCCGGCGTGCCAGGGCCTCGTTCAGGAGGTGCTCGTAGACACCGTCGCCCTCCTTGCCCCCGTACTCCTTGGGCCAGGTGATGCCCAACCACCCCTGCTCGCCGAGCAGGGCCATGAAGGCCCGGCGGGCCGGGGTGTCGACGATCTGGGCCATGTTCTCCCGGGTGACGTCGAAGACGTCGGGGTCGTCGTGCTCGTCGAGGAACTGCTCGACCTCGTCGACGAAGGCGAGCTGCTCGGGCGAGAACTCGAAGTCCATGACGGGGATCCCTCCTGCACCGGCGCCGTATCTGACTGGCCGTCAGATACGGGCGCCATCATACGGGCGTCAGCTCTGGTTGCCCAACGGGGCGTAGGCCCGACAGGGCTCGCCCCGCAGGGCCCCGCAGGCGGGCAGGGTGGGCGTGGGCACGACGCCGGCCACCTCGTTCACGACCAGCGAGGAACCGTTCGTCCCGCCGAGCAGCACCCTGTCGACCACCGCATTGTGGGTGGCCGGTGTCTCGAAGGTCCACGACGGGCGGTCGCCGCCGGGGGCCGAGATGACGATGCGCAGACTGGTTCCGGTCCGGAAGGCGTGGGCGATGGGGTCGACCGGGATGCGGACGAGGGTGAACTTCCCGGCTGGCAGGTTCTTCTTGTCCGAGGCCAGGTAGGTGGGTACCGGGTCGAGGGCCGTCGATGCCACTGTCAGGGTGCGGTTGGAGCTGCGGAGGAAGCCCGAGGTGATGTACTGCTCCTGCGTCTCCCCCGGCCGGACCTCGGTCACGGTGACCTGGAGGTCGGTGACTTTGGCGGTGGACTCGAGCATCAGGTTGAGGCTGGCGTCACCGACGATGGTGGTGTCCTTGGTGAAGACCCGGGTCTGGAAGGCGATGCCGTTGGCGGCCGGGACCGTCGTCCAGTCGTAGGGCGGCTGGGCCGCCCAGGCGTTGGCCGACGACGACAGGTCGTCGGCCGGTCGCACGGCCGGGTTGGGACGGAAGACGGCAGTGGACACGGTGGCTGGCGCCGTGGCGTCGAGGGCGCCGTTCGGACCGAGGCTGTAGCGGGTGACCGTGCCGGCCGGGGGCCATGACGAGAACCCGGCCGAAAAGGTGGGCTGCAGGGCCCCGGGGCCGAGAGTGCCGCCACCGTTGTCGAAGAGCACCCGGACCCGGGGGTCGCCGGCGGCGAAGGCCGTCTTGGCCGCCGCCACCGAAGGCTCGGACGTGAAGCGGACGGCGGGGACCGGCACCGACGGCGCGCCACCGGTGAGGCTCGAATAGAGCAGTGGCGCCAGTGTGCTGAGGGTCGGTGACGCCGTCGGCACCTGCCCGGCCACGTAGATGTCGAGGAACTCGAGCCAGCGCGAGATGGTGTCCGGTCCGAGCGAGTCGGTGTGGGTCCCGTTGTCCATGGTCACGTAGACATCTCTGTCACCCTTCAGGGCGGTGATGAGCGCCGGCCACTGCGGCCCCACCTCCTCGTCCTCGAGGGAGCCGACGAGGAAGACGGGCACCTTGATCTTGGTGGCCCACACCGCCGGCGACCGTTGGTTGAACAGCGACGGATTGCGGGCCAGACCGGGCCCGACCAATTTCTCGAGGCCCTCGGCCTGGCGATGCAGACGCTGATTGGCCAGGCAGGTCTTGTCGCCGGCGGCGATCTCGGCCTTGGCCCACGCCTGGCCCCCCTGCGGCGCCGGTTCGGCGTCGGAGATGCGCTGGGCGATCCAGCTCTTGGCGAACCCGTCGTTGTAGATCCCGCCCGGGTAACCGGTGGAGAAGAGGTCGTCGGTCGGGCTCGAGGGGGCGATGGCGGCCAGGTCGGGGGGATCGGTGCCCGCCACCGGGAACTGCGACAGCCCCGAGTACGAGATCCCGACCAGGCCGACCTTGTGGTGCAGCACCCAGGGCTGGGCCCCCACGGCCTGGACGATGTCGTAGCCGTCGTAGTCCGACGGGTAGCCGAGGAGGTCGAAGGCCCCGCCCGAACATCCCGTACCCCGCATCTGGACGCTGACGGCCACGAACCCGAGCAGTGGCGCGATAAGAGCGCCCACTACCGTGGAGCTGTCGGGCAGCAGCGGGTCGTCCGTCGGCGCCTTGCCCTCCTCGGCGTCGATCAGGCTGTGGGGGGCGGCCGTGCCGTAGCCGGAGTACTCGATAACCGTGGGGAAGGGACCGTCGGCCAGGGTCTTGCCAGGTGGCAGCCGGACGGTGGCGGCGATCAGGATCCCGTCGCGCATCTTCACGTAGTTGAGACCGGCGTGGAGATGCTGCGACGAATAGAAAGATGGCGGCGGCGTCGAGTTCGTGGTGGACAGAACAGCGAAGGGCGGCGTGGTCCGCTGCGTCGATCCGCTGCCCTCCTCGAAACGGAAACCGGATCCCGGCGTGAGGTTGCGGACGATGAGACTGCCCAAGCGGTCGACCACCCCCGATCCGACCCGCGTGCCGGTCCCATTGACCAGGGTCAGACGGGTGCGCGGCGGAGCGCCGATGACGTAGGCCTCCCCGATCGACCCGTGACCCCGAAACGTCGTCAGTGCCGTCGACGCGCCGGCCGTCGATGACACGGGCACCACCACCGCACCGGCGGTCAGGGTGGACATGACCACGGCACCGACGAACCATCTGGTGGCCGCGTGCCTGCTGAACGGGTCCCTCGCCACCGGACCACCCCCGTCGTCGTCGGCGCTCGCGTGACCGGTGTGGCCCGCGGCGACAGGGTAGTGGGAGGCGTCCCGGTCCCGGGTACCGGCTTGGCCCTACCCAACGGGAAGCTTCAAACGCATGACGACCCGTCGGCTGAGGTCGAGGCCGAGCTGGCCGTCGCTCTCGAAGGCCGCCCGCAGTCCCGGGGTCCACCGCCCCTCGGGGACTACCGCGAATCCCAGGTGCTCGTAGAAGGGCCGGTTCCAGTCGACGTCGGCGAAGGTGCACAGCGTCACCGCCGCCAAGCCGNNCCCAGCCGCTGACGGTAGTGATGAGCCGCCCACCGACACCCCGACCCTGGAACCCGAGCCGTACCGACAGCTGCTCCAGATGGGCGTTGCCGTCGATCGCTTCAGCCAAGGCGAAGCCGACGATGTCGCCATCATCCGACGATGATCCGACCTCGCCGCCCACCCCCGAGGTGGCCACCCACAGCCGTCCTTCCTCGCACGCCGACAGCAACGTCGCCGGCGCCNNGGCCCGTATGACGACCTCCACGGCACGACAGTACGGTCGTGAGACCGAAGGAGGCGACATGGCCGACACCGGCAATCTCGATGACGGGCACCTCGACGATGGCGTCCCCCGGCTCTACGCCGTCTACCTCGGCGGGGACCCCGCCCCCGGTCGCCTGGGCGAGGATCACGAGATGGTCTTCGTCGTGACCACCGACCCCCGCTCGGCCAAGCGCGCCGCCCGGGCCAAGTGGACCGGCCCCGACCCGAAGCCCCATGTCGACATGGTCCAGGAGCTCGACGCCGTCGACGGCTACGAGGTGACCCTGACCCATACCGGCAGGGACGGCGCCCAGCCCCTCGATGACAGCTATGAGCCTTCTGACTGAGCGTCAGATACGACTACCATCGGCGCCCATGCGAGGGATCATCAGCACCGCCGGTTACGTGCCCTACCGCAGGCTGGCCCGCCCCTCGGTGGCCGCCTTCCTCGGCGCCGGAGGGGGCAAAGGCACCCGCTCGGTCGCCTCCCACGACGAGGACACCACCACCATGGGGGTCGAGGCGGCCCGCTTCGCCCTGCGCTCGGTGCCGGCGGCGGCCCCGGCCACGATCTGGTTCGCCACCGCCACGCCCGCCTACCTCGACAAGACCAACGCCACCGCTCTCCACGCCGCGCTCCGCCTGCCCTCCGACGTGGGCGCCCTCGACCTCGGTGGCGCCCTGCGCTCGGGCATGGGCGCTCTCATGACGGCCCTCGTCGGCAGCGGCACCGTGCTCGTCGTTCTGGCCGACCAGCGCGACGGCCTGCCCGGTGGCGCCGACGAGTCCTTCGGCGGTGACGGGGCCGCCGCCATCGTCGTCGGCGACGACGGTCCCGGGGCCCCGGTCGTGGCCGAGTACCTCGGCGCCGCCTCGGCCACCGACGAATTCCTCGACCGCTGGCGCGCCCCGGGCGACCGCCGCTCGCGTACCTGGGAGGAGCGCTTCGGCGAGACCCGCTACGTCCCCCTCGGCCGCGACGCCTGGGCCCGCGCCCTGAAGAACGCCGGCGTCGAACAGGCCGACATCACCGCCGTGGCCGTCACCGGCATGCACGGCCGGGCCACCAAGGCCTTCGTGGCCAAACTCGGCCTGGCCGCCGACGTCCTCGTCGACGACCTGTCCGCCTCCGTCGGCCAGACCGGCGCCGCCCATCCGGGTCTCGTGCTCGCCTCGGTCCTCGAGCGGTCGAGCCCCGGCGATGTGATGGCGCTGGTCAATCTGGCCGACGGAGCCGACGTTCTCGTGCTGCGTGTCACCGACGCCCGCGCCGGGTGGATCCCGCAGCGGCCCGTCCACCAGCAGGTGGCCGCCGGCGCCGAACTGCCCTACGGGCGCTTCCTCGCCTGGCGCCAGATGCTCACCCCCGAACCCCCCCGCCGTCCCGAGCCGGCCCGTGTCTCGGCCTCGGCCGCCGGTCGCTCCGAGGACTGGAAGTTCGGCTTCGTCGGTTCCCGCGACCACTCGAGCGGCGCCGTCCACCTCCCCCCGGCCCGCGTCTCCATGCAGGGCGGCGCCGTCGACGACATGGAGCCCCTGCCCATGGCCGACGCCCGCGGCACCGTCGTGACCTTCACCGTTGACCACCTGGCCTACTCCCCCAGTCCCCCCATCGTCTTCGCCGTCGTCGACTTCGACGGCGGCGGCCGCTTCCCGGTGGAGCTGACCGATGTCGATCCCGACCGGGTCGAGATCGGCGACCGGGTAACGATGACCTTCCGGAAGCTGTTCACCGCCGACGGGATCCATGNNTCCACGACTACTTCTGGAAGGCGCGTCCCGTCCGGGACACCGTCTCATGACAGACCCAGTCTCATGACAGACCCGGTCCCATGACGCACGCGCCGCAGAGCTGAGGAGGACGACGATGTCTTCGCACGGGATCCACGACCGGGTGGCGATCGTCGGC
>PKWD01000205.1:8155-12076 GCA_003131945.1 Acidimicrobiaceae bacterium | reverse complement strand
GTCGATCCCTCTCGACATCTGTCCCACCTCGAATGCCGTGCTCGGGATCGTTCCCGACGTGGCCCAGCACCCGGTGGACCACCTACGACGCCAGGGCGTCAGGGTCTCGCTCAATACAGATGATCCCTTGCTGTACGGCATCGACGTGGCCGGGGAGTACGCCCTCTGCGCGGAGACTTTCGGGTGGGGCCGTCCCGAGCTCGTGGCCATCGCCCGGACCTCCATCGAATCCTGCTTCGCCGAAGAGGGCCGCCGCAGCCACCTTCTGCGGGAGCTCGATGCGNNGATGCGTTCGTCGATGCTCATGGCGGCTGAGACCATTGGGTATGGAATATTTCGGCGCTGTTTCGGCCTTCAACGCCCTTGACGTGGACGGCTGCGCCGTACATCGTGTGAGCCAACCTTGGTCCCCACGGGCCGAGGGTCCACACCGATGGCGACCGGTTGCCGGGAACGAGTTGAGGGAGGACGAGTGACGGCTATCGCAGACGTCCCGCCGGACGTGACACTGCCCGACGCAGATAAAGCGTTCCATGTCGAACAGCACGGCATCGACTACATCCCGCCTACCGAACGATGGGCGAGACCTCGCGATCTCTTCGGCATGTGGGCCGGGGCCAGCGTGCAGATCGAGTACTTCGTGTACGGCGCCATCCTGATGACTTTCGGCTTCACCTTCGTCCAGGCCTTGTCGCTGATCGTCATCGGCAACATCTCCTATGTGCTTCTCGGGGTGTGCAGCCTGCAAGGCCCCGACGCGGGTACCACGGTGTTCGCCATCAACCGGGCCAGCTACGGACCGAACGGGTCGCGGGTTATCTCGTTCTTCAACTGGATCACCCAGATCGGGTTCGAGACGGAAGGCCTCATCCTCATTGTCGGTGCGCTGTTGGTCCTGGCCATCAAGGCGGGATTTGATCCCGGGACCCCGGCCAAGGTTCTTTTCATCCTGATCGCCGTGGCCATCCAGATCGTGCTGCCGTTCCTGGGGCACGCCACGATCGTGAAGACCCTCCGCCTGCTCATCATCCCGTTCGCCGTGCTCTTCGCCGTGCTCCTCGGGTTCAGCGCCAGCCACGCGCACCTGCACTCCGTGGCCCACGGCGCCAACTGGCAGACCTACATGGGAGGCCTGGCCTTCACGATCATCCTGAGCGGGCTCGGATGGACGGAGTGTGGAAACGACTTCTCCCGCTACCTGCCCCGGGAGGCCTCGAAGAAGGCCATCGTGGGATGGGTGTTCCTGGGCACGGCCGTCCCCGAGATCCTGGTCATGACCCTGGGCGCCGTCGTCGGGACCTTCCTCACCTCGGTGGGCACGTCAGCCAACGCCTTCCTGCCTTTCGCCCACCAGAGCTTCATCCCGGCGTGGTTCGTGGTGGTGTTCCTCCTCTTCGCCATGGCCCAGCTCTTCGCCATCAACAGCCTCGACCTCTACTCCTCAGGTGTCACCCTCCAGGCCCTCGGTGTCAAGGTGAAGCGGTACCAGGCGGTCATCATCGACAGCGTCATCTGCCTCGGCGTCACCATTTACGCCATCTTCGACGCCTCCTTCAGCACCTATCTGAAGGACTTCGTGGACGTCGTCATCGTCTGGATCGCCCCCTGGGTCGCCATCTACCTCGTGGACTGGGGGATGCGGAGGTGGCGCTACGTCCCGAGCGAACTCCAGCGCGTCGACCGGGGGAGCCTTTACTGGAGTCGAGGTGGGGTCCACTGGCCCGCCATCATCGCCCAGGTGGTGGGCATGGCCGCCTCCATGTCCGCCTTGTACCCCACGTTCAGTGTTCCCAGTTGGGTGAACCCGATCACGGTCCACACCGGAGGAGCGGATTTCAGCGTCTTCACCGGCATCGCCGCGGGCGGGATCGTCTACGCCGCCCTCGCTTGGAAGAACGTGGGCCGGCAGAGGGCCCTCCAAGATGCAGCCCTGGCCGGAACCGACGCCACGACGTGAAAAAGCTGCCGCGCAGGGCTACTTCTGAGTCCCTACTGTTCTGTCGTCACGCTGGCCGGGACGATGTCGCGGTCACTGCTGCCGTCCCAGTCCTCGATGATCTCCCCGGACGGTTCACGACGGAATACTGGAATGGCGCCCAGGGAGTGCACCTTGGCGGCGTCCTCGCCCAGGGCCACCCGCCACGTCGATGCTTCGGTGAGCATGGCGCCGATGACGACCGGCTCGGCTCCGACGCGCCGCAGGATCTTCAGTGCCGCGCAGACCGACGCGCCGGTCGAGATGACGTCGTCGACCACCGCCACACGATGTCCGGCGGCGGCCGAGACCCGGGCCCGGTCGAACAGCAGCGTCTGGGGTGCTCCGGTGGTGATGGACGTGACGGGCTCGGAGATGGCGTCCTGCAGGTGGATCTTGGGCGTCTTCTGCAGGATCAGATAGTCGTCGAGCCCGAGGGCCCGGGTCACCTCGATGGCCAGGGGGATGCCCATGGTGGCGACGGACGCCACCACGTCGACGGCGTACGGGGCGAGGAGCTCGGCCAGTTCCGTGCCGGCCTGCTCGGCGAAGCGCACGCCGTGGTCCACGGTGATGAGCAGGGCGATGGCCAGATCGTCGGCGATCGGCACCATCGGGAGGTCGACCTCCTGGGCTCCTATGCGCGTCTTGTACCTGCCCACTGCGTCGACCACGAGAAAGACTCTGACCGCCTCTGTCCATCTCTGCAAGTGTGGTGACACCCGCCCACGTCGCACCCGGGGGTGCGATCGATCTGGCCACGGGACAGAANNCGAAGGTGGCGTCCCCATCGGAGCGGCCGTCTTCGGGCGCGACGGGACGCTCCTCGGGCGAGGACACAACCGTCGGGTCCAGGACGACGATGCGTCCTGCCATGCCGAGACCGCCGCCTTCCGCAACGCAGGGCGGCGCCGTCACTACCGCGACTGCGTCATGGTCACCACGCTGTCCCCCTGCTGGTACTGCAGCGGTCTTGTCCGTCAGTTCCAGATCGGGGCCGTGGTGATCGGGGAATCACGGAACTTCATGGGCGGGAACGAGTGGTTGGCGGGCCTGGGCGTTGAGATCCTCGACCTCGACGATGCCGCTTGTATCGACCTGCTCGAACGCTTCATCGAGACAGCGCCCGAGCTGTGGGACGAGGACATCGGCCGGTAGCGCCGATGCCCCAGCCGATCAATCGGGCGGGCCGAAGAGGCGATCGCCGGCGTCGCCCAGACCGGGGACGATGAACCCTCGGTCATCGAGCTCCGGATCGACGGCCACACAGGCCACACCGACATCGGGATGCCGGGTGCGGAAGGAGGCCAGCCCCGGGACCGACGCGATCAGGCACAGGACCGTCACCGTGGAGGCGTGCCGCTCCTTCACCATGTCGCACACCTGAGCCAGAGACCCGCCCGTGGCCAACATGGGATCACAGACCACCACGCGACGACCCGACAGATCCATCGGTAGGCGGTTGAGGTAAACCTCGGCCTGGAGAGTGGCTTCGTCACGGCGCAAGCCCACATGGGCCACCTCGGTGGCAGGGAGCGCCGCCTGAATGGCCGGGACCATTCCCAATCCGGCTCGCAGGACAGGGACGAGCAGAACCATTTCCTCCACCCGTCGGCACCACACTCCGGACCTGACGGGCGTGTCGACGCGTCGGTCGACGGTGGTCAGATCGCGAAGCGCCTCGTAGGCCACGAATGTCGACAATTCGGCCACGAGCTGTCGGAAGGCAGAGCTGTCGGTGGAGACGTCACGCAGTACCGACAGTCGGTGCACGGCGAGCGGGTGGTCAACAATCAGGGTGGCGCCGTCGCCGGCCGACGGGGGGGCACCCGATGCTGCTGGATCGGACCGGACGTCAGTCACCTGGTGCACCGTCGGGTCGGTAGACACAGATGTCGGAGAGGTTGCGGTAACGCTGGTCGACGTCGAGGCCGTAGCCGATGACG
>PKWD01000205.1:0-8128 GCA_003131945.1 Acidimicrobiaceae bacterium | reverse complement strand
GTCGACGATGTCCTCCACCACGAGCACGTCTCGTCCCACCAGGTCGGTGTCGACGTCCTTCATGATGCGCACGACCCCGCTCGAAGTCGTGTCCGACCCGTAGGAAGCGATCGCCATGAGATCGATCTCGACCGGCAGCGTGATGGCCCGCGCCAGGTCCGCCATGAAGATGAATGCGCCCTTCAGCACGCCCACGAGCAGAGGTGGGCGCTCGGCGTAGTCAGCCGTGATCTGGGCACCGAGTTCGGTGACGCGCCGGCGAAGCTCATCGTGACTCACGACCACCCGGCCGATGTGCGCGTCGCCATCCCAGTGGCTGAGGTCAGAGCCGGCTCCAGCGGACACGGCGCGCACGGACCGGGCTCCCGTCATCAGTGCCGAGACTACCTTTCGGCCTCGGAGGGCGGCGCTCTGCCGTCACCGGTGCCTGACGCCGGGACCCATGAACCACCGAGGTGCGCCTGGAGTCAGGATCGCCGGCGCTGTCGCTCGGGGCTGGGGCCGGACCGGTGTCCGCGCCCGTCGCCCCGTTGACGGTCCTGGCGAGTCGCCGCACGGCGCATCTCACGACTGGGATTCTCGTCGGGACTGGACAGAAGGGCCGTCTCCAATGCTTCGGCCCGCTTCGGCGGGGGCAAGCGCTTGAGCATCTGGTCCAGCCGCTGGAGGTCGGGCGGCAGGGAGCGACCCTTGGCACGGGATTTCTCCATGAAGCGTAGGAGGCGCTTGACGTAGAAGTGGCGAAAGAACCCGACATGCATGATGCGGCGGAAAACGGCCGTCCTGATTCTGCGCTTCTTGCCCTCGCCTTCAGGCGCACCCTTATCTCGAGCCATGCCCCATTGTGCACCGGAAGAGGTCGGACCCGCAGACGCCCGGCACCGGGATCATGTAATTCCCCCGTTCTCGGAACCCCCGGGCAGCAGGCCCGCGGCCCGGAGGGAGCGCCGCAGGCCCTCGGCTGATTCGTAGTGCACCGTGGCCATGCCCAGCTCCGAGGCGGGGTGGAGGTTGGCGATGTTGTCATCGATGAACAAGGTGGCCCCGGCATCCAACCCGAAACGATCGAGCAGGATCTCGAAGATCTGGCGGTCGGGCTTCGCCACCCCTTCGAAACCCGAGATCACGATTCCGTCGAACTGATTGAAGAACGCGAAGCGCTCGACGCGCAGAGGGAAGGTCTCCGCTTCCATGTTGCTGAGCGCATAGCAAGCGACCCCGGCACGGGTCAGGTCGGTCAGGATCTCGACAGTCTCTTCGAACTCGCCCGCCACCATCTCCTCGCTGCGCGTCATCCATGCCCATATCTCGTCGGCCAGGTCCGGATGGTCTTGGGCCAGGAGCGAGCACGAGTCGGCCGTGTTGGCACCTCGGTCGTGAGGTTCGTGCCACTCGGGAGTACAGATGCGAGCGAGGAACCACTCCATGGCGGCGTCGTCGTCGAACACCTTGCGGTACAGGTGACGCGGGTTCCAGTCGAGCAGAACACCGCCGATATCAAAGACGACGGCGTCGATCACAGCCCTTCCTGCGTACTCACGATCGGCTCATCGCGCTCGACGTCCACGCCAACGACCGGCGTGGCCAGAACTCAGTCGACGGGAAGCTGACTGAGGAGCAATGTCTTCTTGTCCTCGTACGTCTCAAAATCGATGTCCCCGGCATCGAACTGTCGGTGGATCTTTTCGACTTCGTCGAGCAACTCCTGAGCGCTGCGCTCATTGCCGGTGGGCGCAATCGCACCGTCCGGCTGCTCTTCCTCGGTCGCCGTGGCACGGCTCTGGCGGCGGTCCCGCTTGGCCGCGGCCTTCTCCTGCTTGTCGCGATCCCGTTGCAGCTTGTTGAAACTGGTTCGTTGTGTCGCCATGGTTCTCCCTGCCGGCCCCGGNNCGGGCCGGCTCGTTCATCAATCACATGACCGCTGGAAGAGCGGTGATCCGTTTGCGATGCGGCACCCGGGCATTCCCGGCGCCGAGCAAATGACGGTAACCGACTCTCTCAGCTCTGCACTTCGTCGTCCGAAGACCCGTCCGCATTGTCAGCGCCGTTGCCCAAGGGGCCGGCGGCGGCCGTCTCGAGCGGCTCGGACGCGGCGGATGCCTTCTCTTCTGTTGCCGGTGCTACGGCGTCGCCCGTCGCAGCGGCGTCGGCCGTCGGAGCCGCCGGTGCTCCGGCCGAGGGTGCCGTGGGACGGTCGGTGGGACGGTCCGGACGGCCACCGGGCCCGCCTCGACCGCGCCGACCCGCCGACTTGTCGCCGGCGAGGGTGCGCACCGCGTACGGGAGCAGTGCCAGTTCCCTGGCGTTCTTGATGGCCAGGGCGACATCGCTCTGATGCTGCCGGCACGTTCCGGTGTTGGCTCGGGACTTGATCTTTCCTCGGTCGCTCATAAAGCGACGGAGAAGGTTCATGTCCTTGTAGTCAACCCAGGGAATGTGCTCAGTACAGAAAATGCATACCTTCGGGCGGCCGCGCCTGACCCGACCCTTCGGGTCACTGGCCTTCGTCCGACCTCGATCTTTGCGGGACGACGGGGGCACGTCGCGTTCCTCCTCGGCTCCGCGCGTCAGTTACGCCAAGAGTCTCCATTGGAGACCGGTACGGCAGGGCCCGCGCGGCAATGAGCCCGTGCTGTGCCACAGCGTACCGTGCCGGGCGGAGGCACTGGCCATCGGGACGACGACTGCAGCTAACCGCCCCCGTCGTGTCCGGAGAAAAGGGCTCTGACCTCGGACGATACCGTGCGGGCGAAGGAGATGACCAGTCGGTGGGCCCACAAAGGCCCTTCGGGCGCGGCGGTCTGGCGCCGCCGTGCGGCGGTGCCCGCCAGTGGCATGCTGACGCCCGATCGACCGCTCGCTGACCGGCACGAGCGGCCTACCGACGGAACCGGCCGATCGGGTGTGGGCGAGATCCGATCGACCGCAGCGAAGGGAGCGGCCCATGGCCAAGACGACGGAATTCGGTGGTCGGATCGGTCGGGACTGGCGTGATTCAGAGCCCTGGTGGCCCCCGGATCCGTCCGCCCCCGAGGGCGCTCCGAACGTCGTCCTCGTCGTCCTGGACGACGTCGGCTTCGGCCAATTGGGCTGTTACGGCTCCGATATCGCCACTCCGGTCATCGATCGCCTGGCAGCCGGTGGTGTCCGCCTGGCCAACTTCCGCACGACGGCGCTGTGCTCGCCCACCCGAGCGTGTCTCCTCACCGGTCGCAACCACCACCGCAGCGGAATGGGACGTGTGGCCGATCTCGCTTCCGGCTTTCCCGGCTACTGGGGAAAGCCACCCAAGGAGAACGGGTACCTGTCGGAGATCCTGCGTGAGAACGGTTACTCCACTTATGCCGTCGGCAAGTGGCACCTGACTCCCGAAGACGAGACCCACATGGCGGCGTCACGGGCGACATGGCCTCTGGCCAGGGGTTTCGACCGCTGGTACGGCTTTCACGGGGGAGAGACGCATCAGTTCGTCCCTGCCCTCTGTCACGACAACCACGGCGTCCGGCCCGGGCGTTCGATCGAGGCCGGCTACCACCTGAGCGCGGATCTGGCCGATCGGGCCATCGAGTTCCTCGGCGACCTACGGGCGGTCGATGCCGATCAGCCGTTCTTCCTCTACTTCTGCACGGGGGCGTGCCATTCCCCCCACCAGGCACCGCGTGAATGGATCGACCGCTACAGAGGCCAGTTCGACGACGGCTGGGACGCCTGGCGGGAAAGGACCTACGCCCGCCAACTCGACCTGGGAGTGATCCCCTCCGGCACCCGGCTCTCCCCCCGTCCGCCCTGGGTGCCGGCGTGGGACGGACTCGGGGACACAGAGCGGACGGTGGCCAGTCGCTTCATGGAGTGCTTCGCCGGATTCCTCTCCTACACCGACGCTCAGATCGGCCGCCTCATCGGGTTCCTGGAGGACACCGGAGAGCTCGACAACACCATCGTCATCGTGGTGTCGGACAACGGAGCGAGTGCCGAGGGAGGACCCGAGGGTTCCATCAACGACATCCGACTGTCGAACCTTGATCCGGCCAGCATCGCAGAGATGTACGACCGATTAGATGAGATCGGGGGTCCACTCACGCACAACAACTACCCGTGGGGCTGGACCATGGCGGGCAACACGCCTTTCAAGCGTTGGAAGCGCGAGGTGCATCAAGGCGGTGTCGCCGATCCCTGCGTCATCTCGTGGCCAGCGCGTCTGTCGGAGAGTGCCGGTGCCATCCGCCACCAGTTTGTCCACGCCATCGACGTGCTGCCGACGGTGCTCGAATTGGTGGGAGTCGAAGCGCCTGACGAGATCGAATACGTACCCCAGACCCACATCGACGGCATCGGCTTCGGCTATCTGCTGGGGAGTGACGCGGCGTCGGCACCTGAGCAGCACATGACGCAGCACTTCGAGATGTTCGGCTCACGAGCTATCTACCATGGAGGATGGAAGGCGGTCACCTTCCATCCCGTCGGACCCATCTACGGCGACGGTCTCAATCCCAATGCGCCGTTCGATGAGGACGTGTGGGAGCTCTACCACGTGGCCGAGGACCTCTCCGAGACGCGCGATCTCGCCGCTGAGCAGCCTGAACGGGTGGCGGAGATGGTGGAGCTCTGGTGGGAGGAGGCCCGACGCAACCAGGTGCTACCGCTCGACAACCGCGTCCTTTGGGTTCTCACCAACCCCAAGCCACACAGCCGCCGGGAGCGCGCCTCGTTCCGTTACTTCGCCGGAGGCGCCCAGGTACCCGAACCGGTAGCCGTCAACGTGCGCAATCGGTCCCACGCCATCAACGTCAAGGTGGACCTGCCCGAAGGGGTCGTCCCGGCCGGCGCGCTGGTCGCTCTGGGCTCCGCTCTCGGCGGCTGGTCTCTCCATCTGATCGACGGTCGCCTCCGGTACGTCCACAATCTGTACGGCAAGGAAAAGCACGTAGTCGAGGCAGGAGACGTGCTCTCCCCCGGCCTGCACACGCTGCGGTTCAGCTTCGAAAAGGACGACGGTCGCGGTGGGACCGGGAAACTGCTTATCGACGGAGCGGTCGTCGCCGAAGGACCTATTGCCCGCTTCACTCCGTCAGGCTTCAACGGTGTTGGCGTGGGGCTCACCTGTGGTTACGAGTGGGGTCCCGCCGTCGGAGACGGCTACAGCGCTCCCTTCACCTTCAACGGGTCCATCATCGAGGCCGTCGTGGAAGTCACGGGTCCTGTGGTGCGTGATCCACTTGCCGAACTGGCGGCGATCATGTCCGAGCAGTAGGCCGACAGACGCCGCTACGGTTGCCGCCAACAGACACGAAGGAGATCGCCATCATGGACGTCCGGTCGATCGAGGACATGGCCCCGGTCATCGAGCACAACGGCACCACCCCGGTGTGGTGGCTCGTCCCACCCCAGGAGATGCGGGCGGCCACCGAGGGTGGATTCCTGGAGCTCGTGAGCGAGTGGGAGATCGCCGGCGGCGGAGCGGTCGATGCCCACTCGCATCCGACGCACGAGTTCTATTACATCATCTCCGGTCACGGGATCATGAAGATCGCCGACGAGGAGCGTGAGGTGCACGCCGGCGATCTTGTGTACACCCCGCCCGACACCACCCACAGCATCTGGCCGGCCAGTGTGCACGCTCCGATCCGTGGCCTTGCCTTCGCCATCGGCACCCCCGGCTCCGGGAAAGTCGACTACAGCTGAGTAGTCAATCGGCGGTCGAACCGGCGGAAGGGCCAGGCGGCGGCGCTGCTTGTGGGAGAAAGACCGGTGAGAGCGCGTCATGATGCCGTCCATTGCCTTGGCGGCGTCGCCATCCTGGGTCCCGTCAATGGCGTCCACCCGGACGCCGGATCACCTGACGCGCACACTGCCCCCGATGACGGCACCGGGCCCTGAGCAAATCACACGTCGGAGATCTCNNCAGGGAAGGTGACGTCGATAGCAGATCTCATCGACCGAGACGCCCCAGATCTCCTGCGTCCGCCGCCGACCGTCGGGGAGCCATCCGTCAATGCCGTAGAACCGCTGGGCTCGATCGTTTCCCACCAGAACCCAGAGAAACCCCTCGGTGAAACCGTGTCGGCCGAGTTGCGCCCGGGACTGCGCCATCAACTGCCGCCCTATACCCGATCCCCAAGCCCCAGGCTCGACGTAGAGGGCGAGAAGCTCTCCCGCGTCGGCGACGTCAGCGTCTCGGGACGGACCCGTGGTGGCAAAGCCGCGGATGACTTCGGCCTCGACGGCCACCGTGGTCCACGGCGCGTCGGGGTCCGTAGAGCCGAATGTGTACCGACCCATGCGGTCCTCCGGGCGCAGGCCGTCGAGGTACGCGTCGGGGAGCAGTCCTCTGTACGCCACCTGCCAGGAGCGGACATGCACGCCGGCCACGGCGGCGGCGTCCTCCGGTCGGGCGGATCGCAGACTCAGCACCGGCTCATTCTCCCCTGACGGCGCCATCAGGTGAACGGTGGGTATATCCGGTAGCCGTTCCATCTCTTGTGGTGCAATGCCTGGTAGAACGACTCGGCCGTGTCGGTGACGAGGTCGATCCGCTCGCCACCCGATCGCTCGATCCCGTTCTGGAGAAGCCTTCTGGCCACGCCGGTCTGACGATGTGATCTGGCCACCACGATGTTCGACAGGTGGGCCTGGATCTCGCCGTCACTCTGGAGAGAGGCGAAACCGAGCACCGCTCGTCCTTCGACGGCCACGACAGCGGTGACTCCGGGGGCTGTCAACACCCGATGGGCGCGCTCGGAGTCCGCCGGGAAGGACGGCCAACCTTCGTCCAGGCACAGGGCCACGATCCCGCCGAGGTGCCAACGCTCGTACCCGACGACCTCCACACTCCTATGGTGATACGAGGCGTGGTCGATCGCCAGTATCGGTCGCCGGGCGGCCGATATCCATATCTGCTGGACACCCCGATCCACCCGCTGTTCCCGGACTTCGCAGCCCCGTACGGCATTCGGATCGGCTACCAGGAGCACCTGGGCATCGCTCACTCGGTGAAAGGAGTGGGCCGTATCCGGGGGCGGGACGGCTCGCCCGTTCCACGACGAGTAGAACCTTGAGCGTGGAGCGACCCTCCGGCATCGCGCTGCGTCACGGCGTCACCGTCGCGGTGTCGACCGCCGGCCTCGGCTACGCGCTCATAGCGTCGTCCACCCGGCCCTTCACCGTGGCCGCCGATATCGTGACCGCCGTCCCGCTCGCCGTCGCCCTGGTCCTCACGATCCGAACGATGCGCCACCGCCGGTGGTCCTACGCCGTTGCCTCGGCCAGGGGTGAAACCGATCGCCCGCCGTGGAGCCGACGGTGGACCGTCTGGCTTGCGCCGATCGTCGCTATCGGGGCCTGGGAGCTCTACTGCTTTGTCAGCGTTCCGCGCGTCCAACACCCGACGTTGAGCGTCCTGATCGACAGCCTCGATTCCTCCCGGATCGGCAAGACGGTGGCCTTCGCCTCGTGGCTGTCGCTCGGTTGGTTTCTGGTCGCCCGATGATCGGGCGTACCACCACTTTCGTCATATGGGCGCTTCTCGGCGCCGCTCTCGTCGGGTGTCAGATCGTCGCTGCGCTCTCCAGGGGGCGCCTTCCCGGTCTGGGGACACTGGTGAAGCGCGTCACCTCCAGAAATATCGGGCGAGGCGTGTTCGTGCTGGCATGGATGTGGCTGGGTTGGCACGCTTTCGCCAGGTAGTGCCGTTCGATGTGCTGGCCCTTCGATGTGCGCGGCCGAATCATTTCTCAGGCGTATGTGCGCACGAGGGCGAGGATGTCGTCGGCATCGGGCCCTTCGCCACGGAGGGATGTGGCCGACGGGTCGATCCGTCGGGCGGCAACGGCACACAGCTCGGCCGCCGGTCCCCTGATGATGGTGGTGGCCGCCTGTTCGTCGGGCACGAAGTCCCAGGCCCCGCCGGCGGGAGACGTCAACAGGAACGCCACCGGTCCGGACATTGTCAGCCCGGCCGAGGAGAAGGCGTAGGGCAGCGTCCGCCAGGCCAGCCGGGCGATCGGACGAAGACTCTCGGACGGTGGCAGTGCGACCCCGAGGGCGCCGGCCACGTCGCCGGCCTGCACGGACGCTACTTGCACAGTCGTGCGCAGATCCTCACTCGATCTCGGAGCAGCCACATCACGCG
>PKWD01000263.1 GCA_003131945.1 Acidimicrobiaceae bacterium | reverse complement strand
TGACAGAAAGAGGCTTCGTTCTGCGGCGGGTCCGGAGCCCCTTCGATCCGCCTGGCCAACTGGCAAGAGCACCGAGTTCAGATGTCGTCCTTGGTGGAGGTCGCACGGTATCGCACCCATGGTGTGAGGACTGGCGGCACGCAGGGGCCGATGTCAATCACGGAGAGATGATCAGAGGCTGACATTCGTCTCAGGCGACAGAAGCGTCTTCCCGGCGGCCTTCGCTGCTCACTACCACTGGCGTCACTCGACCATCGGTCCCTGGGGAGCTTGCCCCTCAGGCACACCCTGTCGATTTCTCTACATTCACCCCTATCCATCCCTCAGTCGGCCTTTTCATCGGACCCCCCTACGCCGCACTGACGTGGTCATTCGAGCTCGTCGAAGGGATCCGATCATGTCGGATCCCCTAACGGATCCCGCGATGGAGCCCCGAGGGGATCCCCCAAACGATCGGTGCTGCGCCGGCACGGCTCCCGAGCACGTGCTCCGGCGCGCCGTCTGGCGAGACGCCGAGATGGGCGGGTACATCGGCCCGCACGGCGAGAAGGCCGGTCGCCGTGCGGTGGGCGCCGAATGGCGCCGACCCACCAATGAAGAATGGCGGGTGGCGACCGATTATTGGACACGCCCCGGTGTGGCGCCCGACGGTGCCCTGGTGACGCCATCCCTCGATGAGGGTGGCTTCGGCGCCGTGGTGCCGTTGTGGGCGGCTCCGGAAGCCAACGTGTCGCAACGACGATGCATCATTACGTCCGTGAGCACCACGGCGACGGATGCGGGCGGCCGTTCCCGCCGAGCCCGGCCGCTCTAACGGCGGGCCGTGGCGTCGCGCGTAAACAAGCGCTCTTGTCTCCCTCAGACCTCCAACAGAACGGTCTTTGGCCGCATCCCTCAGATCTCCCTCACGGCGCCGTATCGGTGAGGGACTCGTGAGGGACTTGCCCATAATCCCAGGTGAAGGCTCCCTCACACCGCCGTCCGGCCGGCGAGTGACCGCTCCTGCGCTGTCTGCGGATTGGATCACCGAGCCGCTTTAGGGTTCGCCCTCCCTCACGGACCGCTGGCGGTGAGGGAGTCGACGATGACCAAGCGGAGTGACCCTCAGGGGTGTCCGTTGTCCAAGGACGGATCGCCGGGGGGCGTTCTTTCAGTGACGCCTCTCCGGTCGTGGGCCACCCATGACCACCGCTATGCCCTCTCCTGCATCGACGCCGACTGGCGGCCGGGACCGCCTGGTCGTCCATGCGGTCCGCCACGTCCCCATGGACGCCGACGCCCGGGGCCGGGCCGTGGCCGCCTTGACCGCCCTGTTCATCCCCCATGCCCGCCACGATCGGGCCGGCCCTTCGGGCCGACTTGACTCCGGGGCACCAGTCGAGGCCTCATCTCATCCCATCGATCAGTAGCAGGAGGAGATATGGCTGTACTTGCCTCAACGAATCGACGCCGAGGCGGGGGTCCGAGACCTCCGGCCACCGCCGGCACCCGGGTGGCCATCGTCACCCGCATCTCCACCGACGAGGTGAATCAGCCCTACTCCCTCGAGGCCGAAGCCAAGGGCCTGGAAGCCTTCGTCGCCTCCCAGCCGGGACAGACCATCACCCACCGCTTCGTGGACCAGGCCTCGGGGGCCACCTTGGAGCGTCCGGGCCTCCAGGCCGCCTTGGCCGGGGTCACGTTACGAGCACGGAGGGGATGGAAGTACTAGGCAGCTTGCTCGAGAGATGCGATACGAGCACTGTGATCATCAAGCGCTCGGCTCTGGCTACTTGGCAGTGGAGAAGATATCAATAAGCTTTTGTGCACGGGCCAGGATGATGGCGGTGCCTAATTTGTTCGCTCGGAGGACCGGTTCCGCGACTCTCCCGGCGCAGGCGCGGTTACAAAACACGGGACTAGGTTCGAACGCCCGCCTCAAGAGTCGGTGGTTTTAAACGCTCTTGTCGCCAGCGGCCGGGGGACTGACCATGATGGCGTCGGAATGCGGCGGCAAACGCATAGGGGGAGGCGTAGCCGGTGCAGCTGGCTATCTGGGCCAGGCTGAGGTCCCCGGCCCGCAAGTGGTCTCGGGCGAGAGTCATCCGCCACTCCGTCAGGTACTGCATTGGAGGTTGACCGAGAGCGTGTTGGAATGCTCGAGCGAACGCCGCTCTGGAAAGACCGCTGAGCGCGGCGAGGTCACGAACGGTCCAGGTGTGGCTGGCGTCGGTGTGGATCGCTCGGAGAGCGAGCTCAAGTCGGGGATCTTCCGAGGCGTGATACCAGCGCGGCGCGTGAGCGTCTTGCCCGAATGATGCTCGCAAGGCCTGGACCAGGACCACGTCGAGGAGCCGGTCAAGGACGGTCTGTTGTCCAGGTAGCGGTGACGCCAACTCGCGCGACAGCAGCCTGATGGCGTCGTGCAACGGATCGCCTGTGGCGTACGAGAAATGGAGGACCGGCGGGAGCGCTCCGATCAGCTGGCCGCCCACGTCTCCGGCGAACTGATAGGCGCCACAGACGAAAACAGTTTCCTCAGGATCATTCGCTTCCTCGTCGTCAGCGTGTTCGACCTGGAACTGCTCTGCGGTCAGGCAGGTAGCGGATGGGCTGTGGGCGACCCGGTGGTCGTTACCACCCCGGACGAGCGCGATGTCGCCGGGCGCAAGCCCGATTGCCGTCTGTGGGTCTTCGAGCCATAACCATGCTTGACCTCTCACGACGGCGTGGATGGCGAGCTGGATGGTTCCCGGCAGGTGTACTCCCCACGGGGGCCGTGCCACTGAGCGGGCAAAGACCCCGCCCGACGCTCGGGCACGTGTGAGATGTTCCTGGAGGACGTCCACCATTTCGAGCGTATCGCGTATGAATCTGATCGATCTACGCATTGATGCGCTCACCCGAACCTGTGACGATGGCCATATGACTTATGCAGAGACGACCCTTGTACCAGGCGGCACAGGCAAGGACCGGGGCACGCGTCCCGAGAAACTGACCAGAATCGGTATTCCGCTGCGGACTCCTGCCCGCAGCGACGCCGGCGCGGGGTTCGACTGGGGCGAAGTGACCATGTATCGCGGCCTTCTGCGGGCTGCAACGCTGGACTTGAGACTGGGCAGTTCGGAGCGGGAGTGCCTGATGCGAACGCCCGCCGTTGCATGTGAGCATGGCGGCAAGGGCTAAGACGACCAAGAGAGAGACATCAATTCTTGTACTAGGCGGCAGTGGTAGGCCCGGTTCTCTCATAGCCAAGCAACTGACCGACAGTGGAGCGCATGCCCGCACCGCCTCTCGGCACGGGAGCGATGTTGTCTTCGACTGGGACGACTCGGAGACCTACGCAAGCGTCCTTAGAGGGGTAGATCGCGTCTACCTGGTGACACCGACGATGCGCGTTCGGTACATCGACCCTGTTGCGAGATTCCTTGACCTTGCAGAGGCTGCCGGCGTTTCTCACGTCACACTGTTGAGTACATACAACGGAGATCGCGCACCTCAGGATGTCGATGTCGCAGCCGTCGAAGTCCAAGTTGCAAACAGGGGAGGATTTACGCACACGATCCTTCGCCCTGCATGGGTGATGCAGAACTTCGCGGACGAGCACCTCCCCATTGTGGGTGGCCTCCTCATCGTTCCCAGCGGTGGTGGTGCAGAGGCGTTTGTCGACGCCCGCGACATCGCAGAGGTCGCAGTCGAGACACTTTTGAGTCCCAACGAGCATGCAGGCGCCACATATTCCCTGGCGGGACCAGAGGCAATGACGTTCGACGAAATCGCCAGGACGATTGCAGCTGTGAGCGGGCGGCCCGTCAAGTACCAGGATATCGACCAGGAGACCTGGATCAACGGGGCAATCGCAGCCGGGGTTTCCGCCGATTATGCGGAGATGCTTCGATGGCTCACGGGATCCATCATGGCAGGCAAAGGGTCCACGCCGACGGGTGACATCGGGACCGTCATCGGTCGCCCTGCCACCAGTTTCGAAGCATTTGCACAGCGCAACGCCGCCATCTGGACCAAACAGGAGGGCAAGTGACCAAGTATACCGAGGACAGCTCAAACTTCGGAGCCGATGGACCCTTCTTCCACATCATTCGAGAAGGGCTCAATGGTCTCGCCGATGGCGAGGACTACTTCGATATGTTGGCTGATGATGTCGTATTCGAGTACGTGATCTCCGTGCCCGACTATCCCGAACGGGTCGCGGGGCGACAGAACATCATCGATCTGTACAGCGACTATGACAGCTATATGACCGTGCGTAGCGCCGACAATCTCCGTGTCTATCGAGATCCCGCAGCGTCGGTCGTGGTCCTTGAGTATGAGGTCCACGGCAAATCAGCGCAGACGGGTCGTCCTTACAACAATCGCTTCGTCTCCATCGTCACGATTAGGGACAGGAAAGTCACGTGGTGGCGGGATTACCTTGACCCGATCGCGGTATTCGATGCACTCGGATGGCCACCATCGAGATGACAGTCGTCTTGTTGGATTGGTAGTCGGCTTGTGGGACATTGGGCCACAGTCATGCGTGATTGGCAGCCCTTCCGGCCTCGTCATATTGCGACAGCCGTCACCCCAAACGATTCTCGCTGGATCACGGTTCTAGTAAGGCCCTTTAGGTGTACCCGGACGGACGTTACTCAAACCCAGTGGAGGTGAGCGGACAACTCTCAAACCAAGCGATCAGGGAGAGTATTAACTGAATCGGCCCGGGAATCCTG
>PKWD01000190.1 GCA_003131945.1 Acidimicrobiaceae bacterium | reverse complement strand
ACCACTGGTTGGGACTCAACTCGGTCGCGATCGGCCGGCGGCCCAGCTGGATCCGGCAATAGGCGGATGCCTCGCCATCGGATCGTGACAACGCTTGAAGTCAGTGGAAAACGCAGTTCACGACTGTGTGCGTGACAATTTCAGTCAAAACGGTTACATCCGCCATACATGAGGACACACCGCCAGACTGCCCAGGTGTACGACCCACAATGTGATATGTCCCTGGAGGCACATTGACAGAAAAGTGGCCGTTTGGACCGGCCACCGCGTGATATGTCCCATTCGAGCCGGTGAGGGTCATGTCGCCAGGGGAGGGCACGCCCCCGATATGCGTTGCTTGATTGCCCAACCCGTCGAAAACGCCCTCGACTGAGCCGGTCAGTGAGTTGGACCCTGTACCGCTCAAGGCCACCGATACGTACCCGCTCCCTAGCTTAGTAGTTGTCCCGTCGTGCCAGAGGAGCAATGTATCGACGGGTGTCAGGTGCTTTGAGCCGATCGTACCGATGCAGATTACGGCCGCAGCACACGATTTCATGAGTAGAGGCGAAGGCAAGGCAGTCCCAGGTGCGAGTCCGATATAGGCAAACGTCTGACCCGTGGAGTCGAAGGACAAGGAGCGAGTGCCGAAGTTCAGGTGAGCCAGCAGCGTCGCCTGCTGAGTCGTGGGATCGATGCTCAGGACCTCAGTAGTCTGGTCACAACTAACCGTCTCCGGACAAAAGGCCACCGCACCTATCGAGCCCGAGGAACCACGATAAACAGCGTCGGACCAATAAGAGGGGTTCGAATTCGCGGGAGGGAAGATGGAGACCTCGCTCGTGGCGGCCGCAGTGGCCGACGTATCCTCCACCCAGAATCCATTACCGTCAGATATGGCCAGATGCACATCATCGTCAGACCAAGACAGACCGCTCACGCCAGGAGAGTGGCTCNNCAGATTGACATCAACCGGTGGGCACGGCGCTAAGGCCTGGCATCTTCCCGATGATTCCTGGATGTAGGCGAGCTCTGTGCCGTCGGGGCTTACCGCTGGTTCGACCCCATCGGCTACAAAGACCGGACTTCCGCCCTCTAGCGACACCCTCTCGATCCGCGCTGAATAGCGCGTCGAGGTCAGAATCTCATAACCGATATAGACGGCATCTTCCGCTTCGGACACCGAAATACTCACCGGCTCGCCCCATTTGGCAATCCCCGTACCCGGAGCGATAAGCGTGCGCAGCACTGCTCCTTTGGGAGATAGCAGCTGGATAGCACCGTCATGTCTGGCGGCAGCGATTGCCGTTCCTGAGACGGGAGACTCGGTAGCGACCGGTTGAGGCTTGGTGCCACTGTGACGGAGGACTGGGATCAGTATGGCAAGCAACGCTAGGACTACGACAAGTGCGCTAAGAGACTGACCCCGCACCCGGTGTCTGCGCCGTCGGCTTTGAACCAGCTCCATCGTCCGTTCCAGGGCGTGGCCTGAGGGTTCAAAGACAGTGAGAGCCCGATCAAGTTGCTCTTTTAGGTCAGTCATGGGTCTTCTCCGATAGCAGCTCGCAATGCTTCCTTGGCGCGATGCAGGCGAGTACGGACTGACGCAGGCTTGATTCCAAGCACCGCGGCGGCCTCCGCCGAATCAAACCCCAGCCATTCGACAAGAACCACGACTTGCCGTTGGGGGACAGAGAGGGAGGCCAGCAGTCTCAGGACTTCGCTTCGGTCTTCGACAACTCGGGCGGGATCAGCGCCTTCTCGGGACCCTGGCAGGTGAATGGCCCCGGCTACGGCCAGCCGGCGAGCGCGTTTGCGGTGCAGGTTGAGGGCCGTTCGGTAGAGGTAACCGCCAGGAGAGTCCATCGTTCGCACTCGACTCCAGCGCTCATATACCCTGGTCATCGCCTCCTGCGCCAGTTCCTCTGCCTCAGCAGGATCACGGGTGAGCAGGTATAGCGCCTTTGCGACGTCCCAATAATGGGTCGTGAAAAACGCCACGAAACCCTCATTGGTTTCGGAGATCGCCTCCACGGCTGACAGGTTCATCGCATTCCCCACATTCGTATAATCCTTCGGGGTGCCGAAACGTTCTGGTAACCCTGGGAAATCCTTACCAGGACCGGCGAGAGGTCCCACCGATCGGGCGCGTCTGGTCGAGGAGGTTCGTTGGCCGACCGCCGGTGACCAGCCTGTACGTGTCGTGAGGCTTATTCTCGGTCCTGGCCGCGGGCCGTACATCGGAGATGGGGGCGACAGCGTCGGAGCTCACAACTACCCTGGGATTCAGAGTGGAACTTCGCCAATCTCCCTCGGCGGCCGTCGACGCCGCACTAGGTGTGATCGCAAAACACGAGGGAGCGGTTCGGGCCTGGGCCTTTCTCGACGAGGATCGCGCCCGCGAAGAGGCTCGGAATGCGCCAGACGGACCACTCACCGGTCTCACGCTCGGAGTAAAGGACATCTTCGATACGGCTGACCAGCCGAGCGAGTACGGATCGCCGATCTACACGGGTCATCGGCCGCGCGCAGTCGTCGCGCAATTGCGTGCCGCCGAGGCCGTCGTGCTTGGAAAGACCGTCAACGCGGAGTTCTTGTGGGTGAGCCCGGACCCGACGACGAATCCGCACCGAA
>PKWD01000441.1 GCA_003131945.1 Acidimicrobiaceae bacterium | reverse complement strand
GATTGGCGTGGGCGTCAACGGCGTGGCGAGGATCGAAAGCGCCTGAGCTGGCAGTCCCTGCAGCTATGCGGCGTCGGTGTTGACGATCAGCAAGTTGCACGGGCAATGATGGGACACCTTGTTAGGGACGCTTCCAAGTACGAGGCGCTTGATTCCAGTCATGCCCCGGTTCCCGATCACGACGAGATCCGCAGGTAGCGCTTCGGCCAACTTAATCAGCACGTCTGCGGGGTCGCCACTGACGTTGTGGCCCTCCGCCGATACGCCCTGGCGTTCGGCGTCAGCGAGCATTCGCGCCAAGATCTTGTCACCGTTGTCCCGCATGTCTTCGTTTGCGGCCATGACAGCCGCCGGGTCCCCGTACTCTGCGCCCGTCATAGAAACGGGCCGCACGACGTGGACTGCGTGCAGCGTCGCCCCAGCGATCTTCGCCAGGGCGAGCGCCTCTCTGACTGCGACGCCTGCCCGACCCGAACCGTCTGTTCCAACCACGATGACCTTGTACATTTGCGACTCCCCAAGTCCAAAAGCGAATCTATCAACCTGGAGACTAGATCCAAATCAAGTTTCCGGTCCTTGGGCTCCTGTTGGCACCGGCCGTCAAGCACTTGAGTCGGGTTCGACGTCGACTAGGGAGGGCGNNGCCCGGAACCTCCCGCCGTAGTTCGGACGGCCTGGGTGTGGGCAAGACGGCGGATGATCTTCACATCGGCTACCAGGTGTGGGGTGAGGGTCCTGTCGACATGGTGCTTGTGTGGGGGCTGTTCTCCCACTGCGAACTCTTCTGGGAAGACCCGCCCATGGCCCGTTTCCTCGAGGGCCTGGGGCGCTTCGCCCGGGTGGTGCAGTTCGACAAGCGAGGCACCGGGACGTCGGATGCGATTGTTGGCATCCCCAGCCTCGAAGAGCGCATGGACGATGTACGCATCGTCATGGACGAGGTGGGTATCGACCAGGCGGCGCTCCTCGGAGAATCCGAAGGCGGGCCGATGTGCTNNTCGCTGCCACGTTTCCAGAGCGGGTGACAAAGCTTGTCCTCTACGCCCCGCTCGTGCGCCTTATCAACGATGAGGATTTTCCGCACGGCTGGAACCAAGAGGCGTTCGAGACCCTGCTTCCAGCGATGGTCGATGAGTGGGGCACCGGAGTCATGAGCGAACTGGGAATGCCCTCGCGCACCACCGAACCGTCGGCGAAGGAGCTGCGCGCCCGTTTCGAGCGCATGGCGCTCAGCCGGGGCGGGTTCCGCGACCTCATGTTGGCCAACTCCAGAATGGACATCCGTCCGGTCCTCCCGCTGGTCAGGGTGCCGACGCTGGTGGTCCACCGCACCGACGACACTTTGGTTCCAGCCGACAATGGTCGGTATGCCGCCGCTCACATTCCCGGAGCCGAGTTCGTGGGTGTCCCGGGTGTCGACCACCACGTGGGTGCTGGTGATGGCGATGCTGTGGCTCGGGAAGTGCGTCGCTTCGTGACCGGTGCGGCCGAGGAGCCCGAGGACGACGTCGACCGGGTGCTGTCCACTGTGATGTTCACCGACATTGTCGACTCCACCGCCACCGCCGCCCGCCTGGGGGACCGCCAGTGGAAGCAGCTTCTCGACGAGCATGACCGCCTGCTGGCTGGTGAGGTGGAGCGCGCCCGTGGCCGGGTCGTCAAGACCACCGGCGACGGNNAAGCGGCTGGGAATCGAGGCCCGGGCCGGCGTGCATACCGGCGAAGTCGAGCTGCGCGGCAAGGACGTGGGCGGCCTCGCGGTCCACATTGGGGCCCGAGTGGCTTCTGCTGCTGGTGGCGGCCAGGTCCTGGTATCGCGGACCGTCGTGGACCTGGTGGCGGGGTCGGGACTCGAGTTCGCCGATCATGGAGAGCAAGAGTTGAAAGGCGTCCCAGGCACCTGGAAGCTCTTCGCTGTTAAGGGCTGAGCCGTCCTGATTGATATTCGCCGTTGGTGTGTATCCAAGTGGGCCGGGCGATAGTGCCGTTCCCGACCGGGTCCAGCGCAACGGGCGAGGTTGAGGACAAGGAGCGCATTCTCGGGGTTAGATGCGCCCCGACGTCATCCGGTTTGTCCGACGGTTTGCACCCGCTTCGGATGGCCCCTGACAACGGCCGGCCCGCTCGGGATCGCCAACGCCGAGCGAAACAGCTTGGCTCGACAACGTAAAGCGACTCCTCACAGTTCACCATTACAGCGCCCGTCCGGCCCGCCTGTAACGCTCTGGCCCTTGGCGGCCGATTGGTCCTTTGACCTGCGGTTTCCGGTGGAGGCGATGGGACTCGAACCCACGANNGGACCGCCCAGCTGGGCGGTCCTTTTAGGCCATCTAGCTGGTCTTTTCGGTGGAGGCGAAGGGACTCGAACCCTCGAACCTCTTGACTGCCAGTCAAGCGCTCTACCAGCTGAGCTACGCCCCCGGGCAACTCGGAACGATATCAGCCTGGCCACATGTACCCCACCTGTCGCGGCCATGCGCAGTTCGAGATGCGCGACGGAACGCTGGTGGACACTCAAAGGGTCGAATTTCGAGAAGCGACCGGTGTGGACAGACCTGGGACAGAGCCCATGCGAATGTCGTCCCGGCATCTGAAGGCGCTCGGGTGGCCGCCTGGGGCTCGTCCAGCACCCCGGTTCGTGCCGGGTACCGGGGCCGGGCCCAGCGCTCCGTAGAATCGCTGGATGGCGCGGGCCTACAAAGTTCAGGAGATCGAGCAGAGGTGGCAGCGGCGCTGGGCCGACGAGGGCTCCTACCAGGTCGAGTCCGATGACCCGCGCCCGGCCCAATACGTCCTGTGCATGTACCCCTACCCGAGCGGTCCGGCTCACCAGGGGCACGTGCGGAACTACACCTTCGGCGATCTTTTGGTGCGGCACCGGACGATGCAGGGCTACGCCGTGTTGTCCCCCTTCGGCTTCGACTCGTTCGGCTTGCCGGCGGAGAATGCGGCCATCCGGACGGGAACACACCCGCGCATCTTCACCGAGGAGCGGATCGTCGAACTGAAGACCAGCGTCATAGCCCTGGGGGCGGTCTACGACTGGCGGCGTGAGATCCGCAGTCACGACCCTGCGTACATACGGTGGAACCAGGTTATCTTCCTACGACTGCTCGAGGCGGGTCTGGCCTACAGGTCCATGGCCCCCGTGAACTGGTGCCCCGGCTGTCAGACGGTCCTCGCCAACGAACAGGTCCTGGCCGACGGGACCTGCGAGCGGTCCGGCGATCTGGTGATCCAACGTGACCTGGAGCAGTGGTTCTTCCGCATCACGACTTACGCCGACGAGCTTCTGGCCGACCTCGATGACCTCGACTGGCCTGAGCGGGTCAAGACCATGCAACGCAATTGGATCGGTCGATCCGAGGGTGTCGAGTTCGAATTGAAAGTCGTCGGCCCCGGCTCGGACCTGACCCTGCGGGTGTTCACCACCCGACCCGACACGAGCTTCGGCATGACCTATGCCGTCGTGGCCCCCGAGCACCCGTTGGTGGACATCATCACCACCGAAGCCCAGCGCGCCGCCGTAGAGGATGTGCGGGCCTCGGTCGCCCACGTTACCGAGTACGAGCGCACATCTTCCGAGGTCGAGGGACGGACCTTGGCCAAGCGCGGGGCCTTCACCGGCGGGCACGTCGTCAACCCGCTCACCGCCCAGGAAATACCGGTCTATGTGGCGGACTATGTCCTCATGCGCTATGGCACCGGCGCCATTATGGCCGTCCCGGCCGAGGACGAACGCGACTGGGACTTCGCACAAGCTCACGGCCTGCCGGTGGTGCGGACCACGAACCCGCCTGACGGTTTCGACGGTGGGGCGTGGACCGGTGACGGGATCAAGGTCAACTCCGGGTTCCTCGACGGCTTCGACGTCGCCGCCGCCAAGGAGCGGGCCATTGAGTGGCTCGAAGGCGAAGGAGTGGGGCGACGAACCGTCAACTACCGCCTGCGGGACTGGCTGGTGTCGCGCCAGCGGTTCTGGGGATGCCCCATCCCCATCGTCTACTGCCCCGAGCACGGAGCCGTCGGCGTTCCCGAGGACCAGTTGCCCGTTCTGGCACCGGACGACGTGGAATTCCTGCCGACCGGCGAGTCGCCGCTCACCAAGCACCCGACGTTTCGCCTTACCACGTGTCCCGTCTGCGGTGGCCCGGCGGAACGCGAGACCGACACGATGGACA
>PKWD01000014.1 GCA_003131945.1 Acidimicrobiaceae bacterium | reverse complement strand
CGCCCCAGATGCCGAGCGCCTTCTGACGTTCTGAGTGATCGGTGAAGATCGTCGTCAAGATGGCCAGGGTGGCCGGGAATATAAAGGCGGCGGCCACGCCCATGAGCGCTCGGGCGGCGATCAACGACCCGGTCGTGTGGGATTCCGCCGCCGCCGCCGAGAAGATGCCGAAGAACACCAACCCGACCTGCATCACCCCCTTGCGACCGAGACGATCACCGATGCCTCCCCCAGCGAGGAGGAGGCCGGCGAAGGCCAGGCTGTAGGCGTCGACGATCCACTGCAACGACGTCGTCGACGCTCCGAGGTGCCGGCTCAAAGTGGGCAGGGCCACGTTGACGATGGTGTTATCGACGACGACCAGGAACACCGAGAGGCACAGGACCAGGAGGATCAGCCAGCGACGGTCGTGTGAGGCGGCAGCAGTCATGGTCGCTTCCTTACTTTAGAGTACATTGTGCTACTGTTATAGCACGACGTTCTTCTATACGATACACACGTGATTACATCCGCCCGGAAGAGAACCCCGAGCGCCGGGATGGAAGCAGGACTGCTGGAGGCGGCATCCGAGCTGCTCGAACGCGAAGGACCCGACGCTCTGTCTGTTCGGCGGATCGCCGCCGCCGCCGGGGTAGCCCCGATGGGTGTCTACAACCACTTCTCGTCAAAGTCTGGCATCGTCGAAGCCCTTTTCATCCAAGGCTTCGAACGTCTGGGCGAGGCGATGATCACACTCGGCGCCATCGACGACCCCGTCGAGGCGCTCACCGAAGGCGGTCGGCGCTACCGCGCCTTGGCTCTCGCCCATCCGATGGCATACCAGGTGATGTTTCTTCGAGCGGTACCAGGCTTCGAGCCCAGCGATAGAGCCAAGGCGGCTGCGGCCAAAGCGTTCGACGGTTTGGTCACCGCCGTCCAACGTGCGATGCACGCCGGCGTGATCGCCGAAGGGAGTCCCACCGTGCTCGCTCAGATCATCTGGGCGAGCATCCACGGATGGGTGGCTCTGGAGCTCAGTGGCATCGGTTTCATCGAAGACCAGGACTCAGGTGCAGACCTCCTGTCCGCAACAATCTTGCTAGGTCTCCAACCTCGATCTTGACCACGGACAACCTCTTCGACCGGCGCAAGCATCGCTCAACGTCGAGCGGTCTCCAAAATTTGGCGAGCTACGGCCGCGTCCTAAATGTCGTAGTAGAGCATGAACTCGGGCAGGCGACCCTGTGACCAGCCACAATGCCAAGGCGCTGGCTGATCTTGTAAATCGGCTCCCATAACTTCCCGCCATTTCTGGTCATTTTCGGATGTCTCGCGGCCTACTCGCGGCCTGTACGCCCTCCCACTTCCGAGCGCAGGAGCCGATGCCCTCTCCGCCACCAAAGCCCGCCGGTGCCGTCTTGGGCCCGACGAATACGCCATCCACAGACCGATTACGGCTTCGAGGGCCTCCCTGCCGCCCCTGCGTCTCCGAGGCCGCTCTACTCTGGCTCAGTTCCGCGTCCTTCTCGCCACGGTGCCCCTGGAGCTTCCAAGGTGTCCAAGATCATCCCGACATAGGCGTCGGCGCAGCGCGCAACCAAACGGCTATGACGTGAGGTGAGGCCGCCCACCCGGGTCAGCCTGCCGTGGCCATCCCCGTAGAGGTTGCGGATCTCGTCGACCTTGTTAGCAATGGTCGCCAAGCCTCCAAGCGCCGGGATAATGGCATCCGCCCCAGCCCTGTCGGGAGCAACCGTGGCGGGGTGCAACCTCAGCTCCCTCTGGACCAGGTCGACGAGGGCAGGGAACTTTTCCCTGCCTGTCAGCTCGATGCCGAGGACGTGAAGCGCATGCTTGGTCGTCGCTTCGATGGCGTCCTTGGCGGCACTGATCGCTTGCTCGGGTCGTTCCTCGACTGAGTCCCACATCCGCCGCAGATGCCCTGGGATTGCGGATTCCTCGGGTAGCGCTCTGATTGACTGCTGAGTTAGCACCTCCCACTTTGCTCGGAGTGACCCATCCTCGTCGATGGCAAACCCATCCCGAAGCAGGAGTTGCTCGAACTGAGCACGGCCGGCGGAGATGATGTGTGCGTACTCGTCCTCTCGGATCTCCGCCATCCGCATTCGGTCCAGGACACCTTCTATAACTCGAAGCATCCGACGGACAGCGTCCCAATCGGTCCAGTCAACTCCTGCATAGAACTGTTCGACGTAGGTGCGCCGCTCTCCGTTCACATTGGGCGTAAAGCTAGCGTCGGCCGTGAATCCCTCTGCCTCAAACAGGTCTCCAATCTCACCGAGCGTCGTACCGACAAGTTCTTCTCGCAATGTCGTCCGCACCCGACGGGAAAGCAGTTCCTGCCTCACACAGTCAAAGTACCGGAAGGTCTCTGAAGCCGCGTCGCACTACAAGATTGCCATCGTCAACGCCGTCAGGGGTTGACGCCCAGACCTAGCAAGATCAGCAGGGCGAGCTAGTCTGGAGCCGCACTTCATCCAGAGGAGCCGAGGGGCCTGGCCCGTTGACGCTCCGCCAACCTGACCCATTGGGCACAGGTGGCAATGCCAGGACCGATGAGGAGGTCCGTCATGGTGTCGCAGGCAGTGGCGTCCGTGGATGCGTGGCTGGCGAGAGCCGAACAGGTCCTCCAGGCCCAACAGGAGCACGGAATCTCACCGT
Source organism: Acidimicrobiaceae bacterium (assembly GCA_003131945.1). Next base: position 4,103 of record PKWD01000014.1, on the reverse strand, counting down.
CCTCGGTCCCCTGGGACGATGAGCGTGAGGAGTGGGTGCTTCCTCTGGCGAGTTTCGTGGATGCCCTGGAAGACCTCCTGGGACGGCTGTGTCGTCGCCCGGGACGGTGGATTCTGATCGCCGAGGACAACGAGCACCGCCATCACTTCTGGCAGGCGCTGGCCTTCGAGGACGGGTCTCTGGTGACGGAGACTGTGAGCAACTTCTACCTCGAGGGTGAGGACTGCTGGACGCCAGAGCAGGAGAGTCGTCTTCACGCCCTCGGATGGGAGTGTCCGAAGCCGCCGAAGCGTCCCAACTGGATCAAGGTGGAGTACACGACCTCGCCATCCGTCGATGAGGTTGCAAGGAGGACTTCGACGACACTGAGGGAAGTGTTCGGACTGGGAGCCAACGACGAAGTCTTCGTGAAGCTCACGGCGGAGCTCACCCCTGCCCTGGACATAGAGCGATTGGTAGATCGTCTCGTGGCTCACCTGCATCATCGGATCGTCCGAGTGCTCGAGGCGCAAGCGCCTGGAGATCTCCTCGGGGGACCAAAGCTGCTCAAGGCCTTCGACGACCTGGGCAAGGAGCGCCGGGCAGGAGGTCATCTTGGCTGGTTTCGGACGACGGGTTTGCTCCTGCGCCCGAACATGGCCGCCCCAGGCCCGGTAGTCATGGCGGCCTCCGTTCGCCGCCACTTCACGGCTGACGGTGGAGGGCGCCTTGCCGATCCGATTAGCGATACCGGTGAACGTCCCGCCCTTGGCCAGGCCGATCACGATTTCCTCTCGGTCAGCAATCGTCAATCGACCAGGACGGGGCGCCCACGTTGCTGGCCGCGCCTGCCTCGGCGTCCGGTCATAGGTCCATGCCCCCGAAAGCGAGCATCCAGCGGCCCTAGCGATCTTCTCCCAGCTGAAGCCCTTGCCCCGCAGACGATGCACCATCTGCCTCTGCTCCAGACCGGACTTGAAGCGTTCGAGGTCATCGCTGACCGGTTCTCTCTGTACGTGATTCATGATTCATCGACGGAACACTTTATGTGCGCCGACTCCGTAAAACGAGGACGTCGGACGACCCGAAGTAGGGCACAACCTTTTCGTTCCTTGTCCCGCTGCTTTCCTTCCACGCCTCAGCGGAGACTTCGTTCGACAGCGCAGGCAGTATCGCGATTTCCCGGACAGCTGCCTCGGCAATCTCGTCGTTGCGCGGAAATTTGGCGATGAACCGGGAACCGACATCAAACGTCCAGTAGGCCCATCCGCCGAGAATCGGCTCCACTGGGACCGAGGTGATACCGACGCTCGACAGGGCAGATACAGCGTGCGAATCCATCGATCGAGGGTAACCAATCTCTGCACCGCTCTGTGGCTCTATCAGTCGTAATCGGCTCGACAACGGAAGCAGACAGCACATCTCAGTACGGATGGTCCTGATCACACCAAAAGGCGAACCATGCGACCTGAATCGGCTCTTCGTACCGAGGCGCTTGGCATCTCGCCCAGGAGAACGACTTTGTCTCGCCCACTTGATGCGCTCGGGCGCTTCCTACTGCCAGATACTTGCCCCTGTCATCCTGTCGAAAAAATGGATGCGAGTGGTATCGACCTCGAAGGTGATCGGTGCGCCGACGACCAACCGAATCCGGGGATCGAGGCGGGCGATCGAATCTGCCCGTGCCGCTCGGCTCAGCTCGCCAGCGCTTTCCGGCGACGATTCATCGTGCCCGAGTTCGTCCTCGTGGGTGGCATCGGAGTGCACTCGGGCCGCATCGATACGGAAATGAACGAGGAGTTCGGAGCCGAGAGCCTCGATCAACTCCACCTCGGCGTGGAGGCGAGTGACGTCGTCGGTGCCGAGGGAACCCGCTGTGGCTTCGACTATGTGCTCAGGCCGGATACCGACAACGAGTTCCTTTCCCGCGTATCGCTCAAGTCCGGGACGGGTCATACCGACCCTGGACGCCAAGACCAGGTCCTGGCTTCCCAGGCGAACCGCTTGGCGGTTCTCCGACAGGACGCCGGCATAGAGGTTCATGGCCGGCGACCCGATGAAAGCCGCTACGAACATGTTGACGGGATGGTCGTAGAGTTGTTGCGGAGCGTCACACTGCTGCAGGAGTCCGCCCCTCAGGACCGCCACCCGATCACCCATGGTCATCGCCTCGANNCCTGGTCGTGGGTCACGTAGATGGTTGCCACTCCCAGGCGCCGCTGAACCCGTGATACCTCGGCGCGCATCTGGACTCGCAATTTGGCATCGAGGTTGGACAACGGCTCATCCATCAAAAATGCGGAAGGCTCTCTCACGATTGCCCGCCCCATGGCTACCCGCTGGCGTTGGCCACCCGATAGTTGCGCTGGCCGCAGGTTGAGCTGGCTCGTAAGTCCGAGGACGCCCGCCGCGTCGCGCACTATCTTCGCTATCTCAGGCTTCGGGATCTTCCTTAGTTTCAGGGCGAAGCCGATGTTCTGCCCTACCGTCATATGCGGGTACAGGGCGTAATTTTGGAAGACCATGGCGATGTCTCGATCAGGGGGCGCCACCTCGTTCATAACGTGGCCGCCTACCCGCAACGTCCCCGAGGTGATGTCTTCGAGACCGGCCACCATTCGCAGGGCGGTGGTCTTTCCGCATCCTGAGGGGCCCACCAACACCATGAATTCGCCGTCGGCAATGGACAGATCGAGAGCGTCGACGGCTTTGAAACCGTTCGGGTAGACCTTTGTGAGTTGCTCCATCGTGATGGTGGCCAACGATCTCTCCTTGTGGTGCAGATCTCATCACGTTCGAAGTCCCGCAGGGAGCGATGACCCGTGTGCCGAAATCATGTCATCGCACATGGCGACGATCTCCGAAGTCGTCAGCGTCGCCGCCGTGTTTGGGTCGAGAAGAGCGGCCTGATACACGAACTGGCGGTCGCCGGTCACGGCCGCCTGCACCGTGAGCTCGACAACATTGAGAAAGGTGCGATTCAAAGCCGTGAGCTGCGGAGGCAAAGCGCCGACGGCGATCGGTTCGGGACCAGAGCGTCCCACCGAGCAAGGAACCTCCACACAGCACGCCGCCGGAAGGCTCGAAATGAGCGCCCCATTGCGAACGTTTACGTATATCTCGCGTTCCTGGCCCGTCTCCAGGGAGTGGATGAATTCAGACGCCAACTCGGTTGTTTCCGAGTCGTCAAGGCTGTCATCGCCGGCGAGCTTGCGCTTGAGGTCCTCGTATTCATGGATGTTGTCCTCCGAGCGTTTGAGGTAGTCGCCGACGAATATCTGAAAGTTCTCGATCTCCCGATCATGGTGCATGAACCAAGGCACGTATTCAGCTAAGTGCTCGCTCGATTCGGTCGGGAAGTAGCCGAAACGCCTGAAGACTTCCACCCGCACCCGCCGCTTCTGCTCGGGAGAGGCTTCGATGAACTCGCGGAGCTGGGGATAGAGCGACTGACCCTGGTGTTCGAATTTCAAGACGAAAGCCTGGTGGTTGAAGCCGGCCGTAAGGAAGTCGATTTCGGCCACATCGAGTTGAAGGAGCCGGGCCAGGTGTGCGTGCGTGTCCCGGACGGAATGACAGAGCCCGAAGACGCGGTCAAACGGCGTCGCTTCGTAGACGGCCCACGGGATCATGGCCATAGGGTTCGTGTAGTTGAGCAGGTAGGCGTCCGGGCAGTTGGAGAGCATGTCCTGAGCCAGTTCGACGACCACGGGAATTGTGCGAAGGCCACGGAAGATCCCACCTATACCCAGAGTGTCCCCGATGGTTTGACGAACGCCGTACCCGGCCGGTATCTCAAAGTCGATAAGCGTCGCCGCATATCCGCCTACCTGGATCTCGTTGATGACGTACGACGCACCATCGAGGGCGGCGACGCGGTCAAGGTGAGCGCTCACCTTGGCTTTCGCTCCGCTGGCCCGGATGAGGTTGCCGGCAAGGTTCTCGGCGAAGCGCAACCGTTCTTCGTCTATGTCGTGGAGGGCGAACTCGAATTCACCCTCGAGATCAGAGAAAGAGCACAGGTCGGCCACCACGCTGCGGGTGAACTCGATGCTGCCGGCCCCGACGAACACAACTTTGATCATCGGTCCTCAGTCTGGCAGAAGGGGTCAAAACGAGCAATT
>PKWD01000166.1 GCA_003131945.1 Acidimicrobiaceae bacterium | reverse complement strand
GGCACTGGGGCTTGCCCTCGATCCGCAGTCCGGGCATGGCATCGGATAGGACCATCATCTGGCGGCCGTTCACCCGCAGGAGCACGACGTCGGGAGTGGCGGTGGCCTCGGCCAGTGGTCCGTAGACGACGGCGGCCGACTTCTGCGAGACCGCCGGTACCTGAGCGATGGCCTCGGCATCCACCCATCCGACCTCGAGGAGCGTGGCGACGTCGGCGTGACCGGCCGCCTCCTCCATGGTGGCGAACCCGTGCGTATAGCGACCGACCGAGCAATTGCCATGATCGGCGGGGACCGTGGTGAAGCTGCGCTCGACCGCCCTGATCCAAAAGACGCAACCCGCCGGCACCCGACCCGACCGTCCGTCGGCAGTGGGGTCCGACATGGGTTCGTCGAAAGCGGGAGGACCGGCCGGCACCTGGTCCATGAAGGTGATGGTGATGGGCGGCACGCCGAGGTGCAGCGTGGCGGTCAGCGTGTCGGCCAGTCCGGCCCAATCGGTTGTCGCCGCAGCGGAGTCGTCTGTCATGCCCGCCATCCTCGACCGGCGGGGCCCTCGAGCACAAGCGGCCGAGACCGCCGAGCCTGGGGAACTTCCCCTTTTCCATTGACAAACGCCGGATTGAGGAGATGTTGATGCTCCATCGGGCACCCCGTGGGTTCGGACCGGCACGATGCGATCAACACCCAGGCGAATGGAGCACCACACATGAGTGATGAGGGACTGACGTCCGGCACCCGCCGGTCACCGAGGCGCCTACTCGGTCGAACCATGACAGGGGTCGTGTCGTCGGTCGTTCTCCTCGGTTTCGGCGCCACTGAAGCCTCGGCCCGACCGGCGCCGGCCATTCCCCCGACACCCACCGGTACCACCACGGTGAGCGCCAGTGGTGCGGTGACGGTCACCGCCACCGGTGCATGGAGCTGGCCCACCGGTACCGGGGCCGGCGAGCTCAATGCCACGGCCTTGCAACAGTGCGCTGGCGACTACGGCGTCGGCTGGGGCATCGTGTGGAACGACTCCACCGACACCGGCTACCCCATCACCTACAAGAAAAAGGGTGTTCCGTTCTCCGTGAACGTCGGTTCGAAGACGGGTCCGGATTCCAATCTGGTCGGGTACGACACGTCCGATCCCTGCGGCACCTTCAGTGCTCCCAACAAGGTCGTCACCGGGCAGTGGACCGCCACGCACACCTACGCCGCCGGCACTCCGATGCCGTCGCAGGTCTGCGTTGTGAGCTACGTCCTGAAGCACCCACCTGCCGGGCACACGCAGATGTACCAGGTGAACACCAATCGCAACAACTCGTTCCACACCGCCGTCAAGCACGGCAACGGCTCGATCGCCAAGTTCGAGACGAGCACCAACTGCTTCGATCCCGCCTCGTTCAAGGGCTCGCCCACCATCGTCACCACGGCCACCAACGCACAGGTCGGATCGGCCATCACCGACTCGGCCGCATTGACCGGCACCTCACAGGATGTGGGCGCCGTCCTGAGCAACGCCGGTGGGACCATCACCTTCGCTCTGTACGGCCCGAGCGACACCAACTGCACGTCCACACCGGTCTTCACCTCGTCTGCCACCGTGAGCGGCGACGGGACCTACAGCCCGTCATCCTTCACACCGACGCAGGGAGCGGGCACCTACCGCTGGATCGCCACCTACGGCGGTGACCCGAGCAACAACGGGGCGACCGAACTGTGCGGGGCATCAGGGGAGACCTCGACGCTCAGCACGGGCCCGGCCACCAGTGCGTCGAACCCGCCGACCAGTCCGACGAGCAGCGTCCCCGTTGTCACCACGTCCTCGACCTCCGGCACGTCGGGCACGTCCGGCACTCGGACGGCGGTCACCGGTGCCTCTCTCGTCCATACCGGTGAGCCCTGGGCCGGATCACGACCCTATGTGATCGCTCTGGTCGCCTTCGGCATCTCTCTCATGGGTCTCGGTTTCTTCGAACGGCGCCGGATCGCCGTCCGTATGCACGCGCTACGCCGAGCCACCACGACCGACTGACCCGGTTTCTCAAAAGGATCTGTCTCGGGGGGGACACGTCACAGCGCCCCGGGGCGGCGAGCAGCTTCGCCGCCTCGGGGCGCTGTTGCGCGTCCGATGTGATCGCGTGGGCTCGGTGGACACAGCCGGGGGCGACGCTACGGCGCGCTGACGAAACTCAGCCGCACCTGCCGGTCGGGGTTGTCGGTATTGGTGTCGACCAGAACCACGCTCTGCCAGGTACCGAGGGCCGGCCGTCCCGCCAAGACAGGAACGACGACTGACGGNNCGGCGATACGAGGACCGGAAGAAGGTGGTCGGCACCGTGCCCCGGAGCACCGTGACGGTGCCCGTAACGATCGTCACGGGGCAGAAGCCGGATGAGGGCGGCGGTCAGATCGACCTCGGACCCCGATCCCAGCTCCATGAGGGCGACGCCGGCCGTGGCGTGGGGCACGAACACCGAGCACAGTCCATCGCCACGCCCCTGGCAGAAATCCCCCAGGGCGTCCGTGAGATCGACGAGCTGACGGCGTGACGTATCGATCTCGAGGAGGGTCGTCTCCACACCGGTTCCCCTGGCGGTCCGAGGTCAGCCGGTCAGCCGGAGCCGGGCAAGGCCGCCTCGACGGCCGCCACCAGGCCGGCATCCTCGGGCTCGACTCCGGGGCGGAAGCGACCCACGATCTTCCCCTCAGGGGAGAGGAGGAACTTCTCGAAGTTCCACTGGATGTCCCCCGCTTCTCCCTCGGCGTCGGGAACCGCCGTGAGCTCGTCGTAGATGGCGTGCCGTCCGGGCCCGTTCACCTCGATCTTCTCGAAGAGCGGGAAGGACACCCCGTAGTTGACCGAGCAGAATTCGGCGATCTCGTCCGCCGTCCCCGGTTCCTGCTCGAGGAACTGATTACACGGGAATCCAGCCACGCTGAAGCCGCTGTCGCCGAACCGGTCCTGGAGCTTCTGCAGACCTGTGTACTGCGGCGTGAGACCGCAGCGCGACGCCACGTTCACGACCAACACGGCCTTGCCCTTCAAAGATCCCAGCGAGGACGGCTGCCCCTGCAAGCTGTGGACGGGGATGTCGTAGATATCGGACACGGTCTCCTCCTGCCGGCCCCGGCGGGCCTCGTCGTCGCCCACCGCCGGTGGCGGGGCGTGTTGCGTTACCGGGGCCAGTGTCGCGCGTCACGCGCCCCCGCCGCGACGCAGCTCCCACGACGGTCGAGTGACCACCGCTTGCCCACGCGCTCCGGCGTGACCCCTCGTGCCCGGTAACGTACCGAAGGTGGCCGACGTGACCGTGGTCGAGAAGGCTCCCGGCATCTACACCGTGACCGTCAGCGACGGCACCGGAACCAGCTCCCACACGGTCCGTATCCCCGTCGGTCTGCCCGATGCCCTCGGCTGCGCCCACGTCGACCAGGTCGAGCTGGTGCGCTCGTCGTTCGCATTCCTCCTGGAGCGCGAATCGGCCTCATCCATCCTGAGGAACTTCAGCCTCGAGCAGATCGGCGACTACTTCCCCGAGTACCGCGACACCATTCGGCGCTCGCTGGCGGCAAGGGCTCCCGGTGGCGAGACGGGTCCGTAGCCCGTCGTCCAGCTCCTCCAGGGAGCTGATGACCAGGTCGGCTGACCCGAAGCCGTGGCTCGGGCAGCAGAGTCCTCCCACACCACCCACCCCCGAGAATGGCTGGACATCGCGGTGAACGTCAGGGCATCTCCGTCCGTATCCTCAAGCCAAGGACTCAAGTCTCGGGCGGCCAGCTCGCCCTCAGGGAGGTAACGAACGATGATCACCGAAGCGACAACCCCGTCACAGCCACGACCGCCGCTCGGGCGCAAAGCAGCGCGGCCCCTGTCGGCCCTGGCCGGCGTGGCCGTGGTGGGCCTCATCGCCGCTGCCTGCGGATCGTCGACCCCGACCGCAAAGTCCAACACCACGACGACGGCGGCATCGCCCGCCGGCGCCACCGGATCCGGCAGCGCCGGCGCCACGGTGGCCGACGCCAAGTCCAACGCCACCATAGGCAGCTCCATCCTGGTCAACTCGTCGGGAATGACCTTGTACAAGTTCAGCGCCGACACTGCCGGCATGAGTGCGTGCAGCGGTACCTGCGCCACGGCGTGGCCGCCGCTCACCGTCGCCTCGGGCACCACCCCCAAGGGGGGGTCCGGCGCCAGTGGGACCTTCGGCACGATCACGCGTTCTGACGGCACCCTCCAGGTCACCCACAACGGTGATCCCCTCTATACCTTCTCCGGGNNAACGGTGGGACCTGGACCGTCGTCACGGTCGGCAGCTCGTCGACCAAGGCCACCACTCCGGTGACCAAGACGCCGGCGACGACCAAGCCGGCTTCCGGTGGGGGCTACGGCTATTGAGCCCGGGCCGGACGACCGATGAGCGCGATGACACCGAGACGATGACCGACGTCGGATCTCCCGGGGGGGCCACGACCGGCAGGCCCTCGCCGGCGCGCGCCTTGTCCTCTCGACGCGCCACCCCGGTCACCGAAGCCGCCGACGAGGAGGGCTTGCGCGCCGCCTTCCTGGCTCACAGCGGTGAGCTCTACGGCTATGCCCGACGGTCCCTGAACGATTCCGGGGCCGCCGACGAGGTCGTCCAGGAGACGTTCATCAGGGCCTGGCGGGCCCGGGAGCGTTTCGACCCCGAACTCGGCTCCCTGCGCACGTGGTTGTTCGCCATCGAGCGCCGGATCGTCATCGACCACGCACGATCGCGTGCGCTGCGGCAGACGAGCCCGTTGCCCGAGGACCTGGCCCAGGTCGGTGACGACCTCGAGAGGGCCCTCGTCGGGTGGCAGGTCGAAGAGGCGCTGCGGCGCCTGCGACCCGAGCACCGCCAGGTCCTGGTCGAGACCTACTACCGGGGGCGATCCGGTCGCGAGGTGGCCATCGAGCTGGGCATCCCCGAGGGAACCGTCCGCAGCCGTCTGTTCTACGCGCTCCAGTCTCTGCGCCTGACGCTCGATGAGATGGGATGGGATCAATGACCCCCGATCGCTGCGACTTCTGGCAGGGATTGCTCGCCCTCGAGGTCGTCGGCCAGCTGGGCGAGACCGACCGTCTGGCTCTGAGCGCCCATCTCGACGGTTGCCAGGCGTGCCGGGATCAACGCCATGATCTGGCTGGTCTGGCGCGGATCCTCCCCGCCGCTGACCCCGATCACCTCGGAGGGCACGACGTGCCGTTCGAGCTCCAGTCCACCGTCTTCAACCGCCTACGGACCGACGCACGACACGATCGCCGCGCCCGCGCCACCCGCTATGTGCTCGGTGGCGTGGCCGCCGCTGTCGTCGCCGTGGCCCTCGTCGTGGGCCTGTCCGTCTCGACCAGCACGCCCCGACCGGGGCACGTGGTGGCCCTGACCGGCAGTGCCCGAGTCAAAGCGTCAGCCCGACTCACATCCGAACCGTGGGGTACCGCCGTCCATCTTCAGGAGACGGGGCAGCCCGGCGGTCAGGTTCTGACCGTGTCCATGCGCACCACCACTGGTTCATGGTGGGCGGCCGGGACATACGACACCGGGACGGGCCACACCGTCCAGGTCGACCTGGCTTGTGGCGTCCCCGCGTCGAAGATCGCCAGCATCTGGGTACGCAACAAGGCGGGACACACGGTCCTGCAGGGCTACGTCGCCTGAGCCTCGGCCCTGTCTCGGCTCCCACCACCGTAACGAGACGCCGACGAATGCGTCAATGGACCCCGCCTCGGGCGAACTGCGCCGGGCGGGCGGCGGGGCGGTGTGCGGCACGCCTTCACCCTGCGTCATCATGAACCGGTGACGCACCCTCCCGANNCGAGCCGGTCACCTTGCCCGGCGAGGGCGAACCGGACACCGTCGCCGGCCTGCTGCAGAAGCGGGCCGAGGACGACGCCCCCGGCCTGTTCTTCGACGAGCGCTCCTGGACGTGGCGTGACGTGGTGGCCGAGAGCCGCCGACGCGGTGCCCGGGCGGCGGCCCTGCGGCGGCCCGGCCCCTTCCACATCGGCGTGCTGCTCGACAATGTCCCCGACTACCTCTTCTGGCTGGGTGGGGCCGCCCTCGTCGGCGCCACCGTCGTCGGGATCAATCCCACCCGGCGCGGGGCCGAATTGGCTCGCGACATCCGGTTCGCCGACTGCCAACTGGTCGTCACCGATACCGAGGGTGCCGCCCTGCTCGAAGGTCTCGATCTGGGCCTCGGTCCCGACCGGGTGCTGCACATCGACACCGACGGCGCCGGCGCCGCCGCCCCGGGCGACATGGCGTCGACGGGGGTCTCGCCGTCCGAGCTCTTCCTGCTGCTCTTCACATCGGGAACGACAGGATCACCGAAGGCCGTGAGGTGCACCCAGGGGCGCCTCGCCGCCATCGCCTGGCGTGCCGCCTTCGGATACGGGTTCCGCCGTGACGACATCTGCTACTGCCCCATGCCCCTCTTCCACGGCAACGCCATCATGGCCCTGTGGGCGCCGGCCATGTCGGTGGGGGCGAGCGTGGCGCTCACCCGCCGCTTCAGCGCGTCCGGGTTTCTCTCCGACGTGCGCCGGTACCGCGCCACACGCTTCACCTACGTCGGCAAGGCGCTGGCCTACGTCCTCGCCACCGCGCCGCAGCCCGACGACGGCGACAATCGCTTACGCGAGGGCTTCGGCACCGAGGCATCGGCTCCCGACCGGGTGGCCTTCGAACAGCGCTTCGGGTGCCGGCTGGTCGAGGGGTACGGCTCCAGTGAGGGTGGCGCCGTCATCAACGTCACGCCCGAGACCCCGCCGGGTTCACTCGGGGTGCCCCTACCGAACGACGACATCGCCGTGTGCTCGACCGAGACCATGGCCGAGTGCCCTCCGGCGCGCTTCGACGATGCCGGTCGGCTCCTCAATGCCGACGAAGCCATCGGTGAGATCGTGAACCGCGGGCACGTCGCCAACTTCGAGGGCTACTACAAGAACGCTGACGGGAATGCCGAGCGGGTCCACCACGGGTGGTACTGGACCGGCGATCTGGCCTACCGCGACGGCGACGGGTTCTTCTACTTCGCCGGTCGTGGTAACGACTGGCTCCGGGTCGACTCCGAAAACTTCGCCGCTGCTCCCGTCGAGCGCATCGTGGAACGCCACCCCGATCTGGCCGCCGTCGCCGTCTATGCCGTCCCCGACCCGCGCTCGGGCGACGAGGTCATGGCCGCCGTGGAGCTGCGGGACGGGGTCAGTTTCGACCCCGACGGCTTCGCCGCCTTCTTGAGCGGTCAGTCCGATCTGGGGACGAAGTGGTCGCCGCGCTACGTCCGGGTCATGGACTCGCTCCCTTTGACGGCCACCGGGAAGATCACGAAGGAGCCGCTGCGCCGGGCCTCGTGGCAGTGCGACGACCCGGTCTTCTGGGCCCCCGATCGGGGCTCGCGGCGCTACCGGCCACTGACCGGGGACGACCGGGAACGGCTGCGCCACGAGTTCGCCCGCCACGGCCGCTCGGCCCTCTCCCCCCATTGACAGCCCCGCTCTCGACGGACGGGTCAGGGCGTGCTCTGATCTACAACCGGACATCAGAAAGGGCACCAGCACCATGAGCGTGATGAAGCGGCTCTCCGGGATCGTTCAGGCCAAGGCGAACAAGGCGCTCGACAAGGCCGAGAATCCCGCCGACATGCTCGACCTCTCCTATGAGAAGCAGGCCGAGAACCTCCAGAAGGTCCGCCGGGCCCTGGCCGATGTGGCCACGGCCAAGAAGCGGCTCGAGCTCCAGGCGACCGAGCTGCAGGCGCAGGCCACGAAGCTCCAGGACCAAGCCAAACAGGCGCTGGGCCAGGGCCAGGAGGACCTCGCCCGCCAGGCTCTCACCCGGCGGGCCGGACTGGCCGACCAGCTGGCCGACCTCGGCACCCAGCACGCGCAGGTCGAGGCGCAGCAACAACAGCTCGAGACCACGGCCACGAGACTGTCGACCCAGATCGAGGCCTTCCGGACGAAGAAAGAGACCCTGAAGGCCACCTACACGGCCTCCAAGGCTCAGGCCTCCATCGGCGAAGCCGTCTCGGGGATCTCGGAATCGATGACCGACGCCGGCATGACCCTCAACCGGGCCCAGGACAAGATCAGCCAGATGCAGGCCCGGGCCGGCGCCATCGACGAGCTCATCGACACCGGTGCTCTCCCCGATGCCCTCGGTGGCGCCAAGGACGACATCCAGGCCCAGCTCGACGCCACCTCGCAAGCCGGTCAGGTCGACTCCGAAATGGCGGCGCTGAAGGCGCAGCTGGGCTCTGCTCCGGCCGCCGGCGGCGCCCTGCCCAGCGCTTCCGAGGCGGCAGAGGGCTCGGCCACGCCCGATACGTCCGCCCCGGCGGGAGGGGCGTCCTGATGATCGTCCGCATCCTCGGAGAGGGCCGATACGACGTGCCCGAAGCCGACATGCCCGCCATCGAGCAACTTGACGCCCAGCTGACCGATGCCCTCGACCGCAACGACGAGACGGAGTTCGACTCGACACTCGTCGACCTCGTCGGCCAGGTCCGCCACAGCGGTACGTTGCTACCGGCTGACGACCTCCAGACGTCAGGTCTCGTCGTCCCTCACCCGGGGTCGAGTCTGTCCGAGCTGAAGGAACTGCTGGCCGAAGAGTCCTGAGCCCGGGCGCAATGGGTCAGGCGGACGCCGCCTGGGCGGCGAGGGCCAGTTCGACGATCTGGACGCGCTCGGCCTCATCGAGGGCGCCGAAAGCACGTCCGACGGCCCGGTCGGTGGCGGCCTCGGCGGCGCCCCACTCCTTCTTATGCGGTGCGGGGTCGGGATAGGGCTCGGGCCACCCGAACAGACCGGCCATGCCCGGGGTCCGGACCATGACGGCTTGCAGGGGATCCAACCCTGAGGAGACCACGGCAGCACCGTGGACGGCGCCGCGCCATTCGCGCAGAACGTTCATGCGGTGCAGCGCCAGAGCCTTGGCCTCCTTGGGCTCGGGCACGGCCGCCCACGCCGCGAACAACGGTGCTCCGGCCGGCGAGGCGGCGGCGATCACCAATCCTTCGAGCTCGGCCAGGCGGTCGTAGTCGACGCCGTCGCCCAGGTGGGCCTCCGCCCAGGAGTCGAGACAGCTGGCAAAGGCCTGAGCGGACTCCGCCGGGGCCATGACCGCCCGGCCCCGGTCCCAGCGCTCGACGATCGACGGCGGGTGGAAGAAGACGAAGGTCGCCGCCACCACGGAGCCGTCGACCTCGCCCAGGGCGCCGCCGCGGCCGGCCACGTAGAAGTCGATGCCGTCGAAGCCGAGCTCGCCGCCGCGTACGTAGGTGGCGGCATCGAGCATGAATCCGGCAGGAAGCGAGACGATGACAGGACCGGTCTTCTCGGCAGCCTCGACGGGATCCATGACCCCTCCTCGTTTCGGTGACAGCGCTCACAATGAGCGACATCCGAAACTACCAGCGACGAGTTCCCACTACCGTGGGATCCATGAAGGTCCGGATCGGGATCGGTGCACGCGTGGCCAGCCCTTCGGGCGTCGAGTTGAGGAAGCTCGTCGAAGACCTCGAAGAGCTGCGATTCGATTCCCTGTGGCTGGCCGACATTTTGAGCGTGCCGGCCGACGATCCCCTGACCGGACTGGCCTATGCCGCCGGTGCTGTGTCCAAGTTGAAGATCGGGACCACCATGGTGCTGCCCGGTCGCAATCCGGTCCGCCTGGCCAAACAGATCGCCACCTTGGACCAGGTTTCGGCCGGACGCCTTCTTCTCACATTCGTTTTCGGCATCCGCCTGCCCACCGAGCTCATGGCCATGGGGGTCGACCCCGCCGACCGGGGGGCGCTCGTCGACGAAGTACTGCCCCTGCTCCGACGTCTGTGGAGCGAGGACAACGTCGACCACGTCGGCGGGGCATACCGGTTCGAGGGGATCACGGTCGAACCGAAGCCTCTCCAGCAACCGCTCGAAGTCTGGTTGGGGGGAAACGTCCCCAGTTCGCTGCGCCGTGCCGGACGGCTGGCCGACGGATGGTTGCCGAGCATGTGCACGCCTGACGAAGTGGCGGCCGGTCGCCGGGTCANNACTGGTCGAGTTGGTGCCGAACGGGACGAAGGCTTTGCGGGCCCTGCTCGAGCGTTACATCGAGGTCGGCTTCTCCAAGTTCGTCGTGCGGCCTCTGGTGGAACCACTGTCGTGGCGAGCCGAGCTGGAAGATCTGGCCGGCGGCCTGCTCGACCTTCAAGCCTGAGAGGCCCCTCCCGGCGGCCGCCTTGGGCGCGCCATCGCCCGGCGGCGGGCAGGCACATGGCCAGGGTGTCATGGCATGCTGCAGNNGATCGGGGGCAGGCCTGAGGCGACCGTCGCCGGGCCACCGTGGCATGCTGCAGCATTCCTGAGTGATGGAGGGGCGATGGGCAAGGCGCGTGCAGAGATCGACATCAACCGGCCGGCCGATCAGGTATGGGCCGTGGTCGGGGACTTCGGGGGCATCGGTGGATGGATGCCGGGCATCGAGTCCTGCGTCGTCGACGGTGACGATCGCATCATCAAGATGATGGGCATGGAGATCACCGATCGCCTCGAGCGTCGCGACGACGAGGCCAAGGAGATCGTGTACGCCATCGTCGGCGGTGTCCCCGTGGCCAACCACAGAGCCACCATCACCGTCGTACCGGAGGGGACCAAGTCCCACGTCACATGGGATGTCGAAGTCGAGCCCGACGATATGACAGAGATGATGCAGGGCATCTACCAGCAGAGCCTGCAGGCGTTGAAGGACCATCTCGGCGGGTGACGGCGTGACCGATGGTTCCCCGGGTACGACGGAGCAACCGGAGCCCGGCCGATGGTCGTTCACATCGACGGCCCGATCGGCGGCGCCCGTCGAGGTCGTCTGGCCCCTCGTCGGCGAGGCGGCGCGGTGGAAGGAGTGGTCATGGATGACCCGCACCTTTCTCCTGCGCCCCGGCGAGCCCGAGCCCGACGGCGTCGGCGCCCTCCGACGCTTCGCGCTGGGACCGTCGGGAAGCAGCGAGGAGGTGGTGGCGTGGGATCCCCCCCATCACCTCGGCTACATCGGCGTGAGCGGTCTACCTGTGCGTCGTTACCGCGCCGACGTCGAACTGCGAACCGATGGTGCCGGGACCGTCGTGACCTGGCGCGGGACCTTCGACGAGCTCGTGCCCGGGACAGGCGCCGTCATCCGCCTGATGCTCAAGCGGATGACCCGGGGGTTCGCCGTCCGGGTCTGCCGCTACGCCGAGCGCTCCGACGTCAATCGATCGTGACGTCCGGCAACGGGGGCGGCTCCGGATAGCGCGGATCCATCGCCTCCAGAGCATCGACGAGGATCTTGCTCACGGCCCAATTGCGGAACCACTTGCGATTGGAGGCAATGACATACCAGGGCGCCATCTCCGTGGACGTCCGCTCGAGCGCCTTGGTGTAGGCCGTTGCGTAATCGTTCCAGCGTTTGCGTTCGGTGAAGTCGCTGCGATTGAGCTTCCACCGCTTGTCCGGACGGACGAGACGGTCCTGAAGACGCCTCCCCTGCTCCTCATAGGAGATGTGGAGGAAGAACTTGATGATGGTCGTGCCCCCGTGGACGAGGAGACGCTCGAAGTCGTTGATGTGGCCGTACCGGGCCCGCCACACGTCGGGGGCGACGAGTTTGTCGACCCGCGCCACCAGGACGTCCTCGTAGTGCGACCGGTTGAAGATGCCAATCTCGCCCGCCCGCGGCACCTGGCTGTGCACCCGCCACAGAAAATCATGACGTAGCTCCTCAGCCGTCGGCTCCTTGAACGACGCCACCCGGGCACCTTGAGGATTGACACCGCTGAAGACGTGCTTGATGGTGCCGTCCTTGCCGGCGGCATCGAGGCCCTGAAGGACGACCAGGAGGGACCGCCGTCCCTCGGCCCACAGTCGGCCCTGCAAATCCCGGAGCCGGGTCTGAAGAAGAAACAGGTCGGCCGCGGTGGCCGTGCGGTCTCCGGGAGCGCCCGCCACCGAGGCCGGATCGAAGTCGTCGAGAGTGACCTTCTGCCCCGGGGGCACACGCCAGGCATCGGTCACCGGATGAGCCGTGGGACCGAGCGACTACGCCGGTTGGTCGTCGTGGCGCCAGACGAGCACGGGGCAATGGGCGGTCGAGACGAGGTGCTGGCTCACCGACCCGATCAGCATGCCGGCGAACTCGCCGTGCCCCCGGCTACCGAGGACCAAGAGATCGGCACCTCGCGAGGCCTGCAGGAGAGTGGGTGCCGGGTGGCCCTCGACCACCGTCGTCTGCACCACGACATCGGGGCATTCGCTCAATGCGGCACCGACCTCCTCGTCGGCAGCCCGCTGGGCGTCCTCGGCGGGATTGAAGTCCGCCGGATACGGAGGCACCCAACCGAAGGAGGTGGGAAGCTCCCAGGTGATCACCACCTCGAGGCGTCCACCCGTGAGCTGCGCCTGCCGGGCCGCCCAGCGCAATGCGTGACGGGACGAATCGGAGCCGTCCACCCCCACCACGATCCTCGGTTTCTTCCCACCGTTGTTGGCCACGATGCCCTCCGTCCATACCGCTCTTCACCCATCATGCCGGGGCGGCGCCCTGGGTGCCGCCATTCTTCTGCACCCGTGCGCCCGGGCCACCCCCCACTGAGCGTTCGTTGCGCTCGATATCGGCGTTGGTCGAGTCCCCGAGAGTCTCAGGTCGCCATCGGCCGAACGATCTTGGGCGGTCGATTCCGGTTCCGGACTGACGATGAGTCAGCTCCGCTCGGTGCCGGCACTGCTGCCGGTTCTCCTCGACCTCGTCGGCGTCTACCCATTTGAAATCGGGAGATCCTCGGGAGAGATGATTGACGTCCCTCCCACGACTGA
>PKWD01000037.1:524-3309 GCA_003131945.1 Acidimicrobiaceae bacterium | reverse complement strand
AGGAAACCCGGGCCGACTCAGGCCGGTCCGGTCGGGAAGTGACCGGGATCGCCCACCGCCGTCGATACAGCGTGGGGGTCGCCGGATCAGGGTGACCGAACACAGCACATCCGCCCGACCGCGAGGGTGATTCACAGGGCCATCGGTATCCCGATTATGCGTGGGTCCGGAACCATTCGACTTGTGTCGGCATGCCTGCGTACTCCCACGCAACTTGAGGGTGCTGTGTTGCAGGATCGGCTCCCCGCCCTCCCGCTATCAACGAAGCCGAGCCGACGAGTCAGCGGATAGGCGTAACGGAAACTCCGGCGTCTCGTAAGTCACTGCTAGACACCTTCACCCATTGAGACGTCGGTGCGAGATCGGCTTCACAGGGGGACCCCTGTCCGACGGTGGCATAGACACCAACGCCGGGCAGACCGTCGGCGGCAATGACCGGATCCTCGGCCGACCAGACGGCAAGCCCATAGGAGCAGGGAGGCCCAGAGCCAGAGATCTCGCTGACGGTCACTACGTGATCCCCCGTCACCTTCATACTCACGTCATTCATGCCCGTGATTGCAACAGAGCCAGGCAGCCATCGCTCCGTAGGGTAAAGCTGCTGCGTCTGCGCAACGGTCACAGCGCTCATGGCGATTCCCTCCGTGTGCGCCACATTCGACACACGGGCTGCGTTGTAGGCGCCCGACTGGAGGAGTACCTTCACTGCGGCGCCGCCCACTGCCTTCAAACCATTATCGAGATCCCCGGCCACGGCTATCAGCCCCCATGCGCTCAGCCCAGCCAGGATCGCAACACATACCAGGATACGCAGCAGTCGGTGCCGGGGCCGAACGAGCATCGTGTCGTCGGTGGCGAAAGCTGTCATTTGCCGCCATCCCTTCACAACGGAGTTTACCGGAAGTGGCGATTGGCCCGGCATCGTCAGATCTGACGAAGACAAGACCCCAGAAAAAATCGGCGGGGTCGATATCACCCGGTCCAGTGAGGGTGGAGAAGGGAACACACCACCCGAAACTGCCAAGTTGCGTGAGGGGTGACGGTCTCGTTTTCCGACTCGACCCACGCGCAAACACGCGCCGCCGGCGATCCCGGACGGGTCGCCATTTGGCCTGGCGACCCGAATCCGGTGCAACCCGGCGGACACGGGTGGATGCACAGGGGGCTCGGGATCCCCGAGTACCGGTCGCCCTACCGCCCTCGTCGTTGTCACCCAGACCCCGGTCGTCGTTCGGCGACGGTGCGCGGCCTGGGTGGCGCGGATATGCTCGCCCGAAACCCCGAGGAGAGGACACACGATGGCAGTCGGGATAAGACTCAAGTTCGCTGGCGGAACGCAGGAGCAGTACCAAGCCGTGCACGACACCGTGAACGCGAGCAGCCCGCTCGGCAGGTCCGACGGCTTGCTCGTTCACTCAGCCGGCCCGATCGACGGGGGCTGGGGCGTGATCGACTTCTGGGAGTCCACTGAGGCATTCGAGCGCTTCACCCAGAACAAGCTCATGCCAGTCATGCGACAGCTCGGCGACCGAGGCTTTCCGAACCCGCCGGAGCGCAAGGATTTCACGGTCCACAACCTCGAGCAGCACGGCGACTGAGTGCGCAAGCCCGCCGGGGTTGCCCACAGGCTGCCCCGGCGAACGCTCCAGGTCATCATCGCAGCGACGTAACGCCGGGCGTGTAGGACGGTCCGGGGGCCGGGGGCCGTAGCGCATATCACCCGGACCCGGGCGGGTCTCCGCAGCCGCGTCGAGCGGGACAACTGTGACCAGAAGCGTCGGTGGGCCTGCGAGCGGAGTTGACGAGCGAGTAGCGCCAATATGAGTGGTTGCTCGGAAGATGCGCTGCGGGGTACCCTCGGAGCTTGGGATTCTGGGAGGGTGGCAAGCCATCTCCGTGGGCCGGGAAGACAAGAGCCAGGGGAGGCTCCGATGAGACAACACATCGGATTTCGGGCATTGCTTGTGAGCGCTGCCGTACTTGTCGGAGTCGTAGGAGCAGCAGTAAGTCCGGTGGGTGCGAAGAGTTCCGTCAACACCAACGGCGACCAAGTGTCGTGTACGGGCTTCACCGGCACTTGGAGCTTCAGTCCCGGTCTGACTACCGGGAACAATGGAGGAGTGCGAGAAATGACCCAAACAGGCCATTTCTCCGGCTGCACGTCTTCGGGACCGGTTCCAGTGACGATCCGTCGTGCGACCCTGACGGGGTCAGCACCCGCTCCCACTCTTAATTCGTGTAGCGCTTTCCAGAGTGGCGGCTTCGCCGTGCGGAGCGTTGTCAAATGGAAGACCAAGCCCAAGATGACCTCACCGAACAGCGTCCTGACCTTTCAGGCTTCAGATGCCGTAAGTCCCAATGTCACCGTCGGCAACGTTGGCGGTTCAACGGCGGTTACCGGTGCTTTCGAGGGAAGTGATGGGGGGTCGACCTCCGTGATCCACCTCAACAGTGCAATGAGCAACAATGAGTTCCAGGTTATGTGCGCATCAAAATTTGGAGTACCGGGTTTTAATTTCGTGAGCGGCAGCCTTTCGCTGGGTTAGGTTGTAGCCAGATCTCATCTCGACTTTACCGTGTGGACAGCGGCCCGCACCTCGAGGCCCATACTCTTCGCCGTCGTCATGATCTGAACACCGCCCTCACGGCACGCCTCGTGGCTCGAAATTGGCATGGGATACTGGCCCCTGTTCAACCGACCGAGATCCCTGCCGGGACCAGGATGCCCCGGCAGGGCGGCACGTGATGTCCTGGGATATCATCCGGTCCAGTGTGGGCAGAGAAC
>PKWD01000037.1:0-511 GCA_003131945.1 Acidimicrobiaceae bacterium | reverse complement strand
CAGGCCCAGACACCCGAGACCGTTGCAACCCCGAGTGACACCAGTGGACATGGGGTGCGCGCGGGAACCCCGATTATGTGCGGCCTCGACCCTAAAACGCGATGACCCTGACATCGTCAAAATCAACGATGTGGCCGCAGCCCGACATCACCTATTGTCACGCTGGATCATCAGGCGGAAGGATCACGGAGCAGAGGGGTCACCATGAGGGCATCGGGCGCGTCAGGCAATGCGTTTCGGGTAGGGCTGCGGCTCATGGTCGCCAGCCTGGTCGTGGGGACCGCCACCGTGGCGGCAGCTGTGGTCCCGGCCTCTGTGGCCAGTGCTATCCCTCCCGACACCGTCACGAATTGTTCCGGCTCGGCTTCCACCGTCAACTCCCTTCCCTACCGGGTGGCGAATGCCGTTGCTGGTGCCACCATCGACTTCTCCGTGTCGTGTCCTGCGACCAACCCCATCACGCCCTCTGGCACCCTCGACATCGGCGTCAACCTCACCATCAATGGGTTGG
>PKWD01000169.1 GCA_003131945.1 Acidimicrobiaceae bacterium | reverse complement strand
GGCACCTCGTAGACCGTGTAGGCGGCCAGGCTGCCGTCGATGAGGGGGTTGGTGGTGTAGCCCGCCTTGTCGAGCGAACGCTCGTCGAAGGCGTCGACGTTCACGATGAGGGTGCCTCCGGGGGGCACGAAATGACCGTTGGACTTGAGGGCGGCCGGGTTCATGGCCACGAGCACCGATGGGGCGTCCCCGGGGGTGAGGATGTCGTGGTCCGAGATGTGGACCTGGAAGGCGGACACCCCGGCCAGGGTGCCCGCCGGGGCCCGGATCTCGGCCGGGAAGTCCGGAAGGGTGGCCGTGTCGTTGCCGAACAGGGAGCTGACCGAGGTGAATTGCGTTCCTGTCAGCTGCATCCCGTCGCCGGAGTCGCCGGCGAAGCGGATGACGACCCGGTCGAGCTCTGTCGTTGGATGTTCTGTCGCGGTGGACAAAGGTCCTCCGTCTCTCGGCGCCCCCGGTCAACCCTGAGGGGGCAGGTCGACCCACGAATGCAAGCCGCGCGTCCTGTGGAAAGGGCTTCGACGACGAGCATAGTGCCGCCCTGATGGGCTACTGGCGGAGCCCTCGCCTGATTGTGAGCGCCCTCGCCTCTTTGGAAGCGTCGATGACGGTGGGGCGCCGGTGAGGCTCAGGCCACCGTCACTGTTTTGTCGAGGAAGACGTCTTGGACGGCGTGGAGGAGCTCGACGCCCTGGGCCATCGGCCGTTGGAAGGCTTTTCGTCCGACGATGAGGCCGGTGCCGCCGGCCCGCTTGTTGATGACGGCCGTGCGGACGGCCTGGACCATGTCGTCGGCCCCGCTGGACGCGCCCCCGGAGTTGATGAGGCCGATGCGGCCGGCGTAACAGTTCACGACCTGCCAACGGGTGAGGTCGATGGGGTTGTCGGTGGTGAGCTGGTCGTAGACGAGGGGGTCGGTCATGCCGAACTTGAGAGCGTTGTAGCCGCCGTTGTTCTCGGGCTGCTTCTGCTTGATGATGTCGGCCTCGATGGTCACGCCCATGTGGTTGGCCTGGCCGGTCAAGTCGGCGGCCAGTGTGTAGTCGGCCTCCTTGGTCTTGAAGGCGTCGTTGCGGAGGTAGCACCAGAGAATGGTGAAGAGGCCGAGGGCGTGGGCGTTCTTGAAGGCCTGGCGTACCTCTTGGATCTGACGGTCGGACTGTTCGGAGCCGAAATAGATGGTGGCACCGACGCCGACGGCACCGAGATCGGCCGCTTGGCGGACGGATCCGAACATGACCTGGTCGTAGGTGTTCGGGTAGTGGAGGAAGTCGTTGTGGTTGAGCTTCACGACGAAGGGGATCTTGTGGGCGTAGCGGCGGGCCACGATGCCGAGGCCGCCGAGGGTGGTGGCGATGGCGGACGACCCTCCTTCCAAGGCCAGCTCCACCAGGTTGGCCGGATCGAAGTAGGCCGGGTTCTTGGCGAAGCTGGCGGCGGCCGAGTGCTCGATCCCCTGGTCGACGGGAAGGATGGACAGGTAGCCGGTGCCCCCCAGCCGCCCGTGGGCGTAGACCGATGCCAGGTTGCGGACGACCGGGATGGGACGGTCGCTCGAGAGCAGGACCCGGTCGATGTAGTCGGGCCCGGGGAGGGTCAGCTCGTCGGCCGTGATGCCCTTGCATTGATAGGAGAGGAGATCCTGGGCCTCGTCTCCGAGCAGCTTCTCGATATTGATGGCCATGGGACCGAGACTAATGCGCGGCCGCCACCGCTTTGATGGCCCTCTCCAGTCCGGCGTCGTCGATGTCCTTGTGGGTCACGAAGCGGACGATCCCCGGCGCGATCGTCCCGGCCAGGACACCCTCGGTGCGAAACTGCTCCAGGAGGGAGCCGGCCTCGGGGTGGGAGAAGATGACCATGTTGGTCGGTACCCGGCCGGGATCACAGCCCCCCTGCGGCCATCGCTCGGCCACGGCCTCGGCCAGCCGGCGGGCCCGGGCGTGGTCGTCGGCCAACCGCTCGACCATGGTCCGCAAGGCGACCAGACCGGCGGCGGCGATCACCCCGGCCTGCCTCATGGCCCCGCCCAGACGGTGACGCTCGACCCGGGCCTCGGCCATGGCGTCGACCGGGCCGGCCAGGACCGAGCCGACCGGGGCGCACAAGCCCTTCGACAGACAGGACATCACCGTGGACACCGGCTTCGTGAAAGCGGCCGCTGCTGTCCCGGTGGCCACCTCGGCGTTGAACAGACGGGCCCCGTCCATATGGATGGGCAGTTCCCCGGACGCCGCCGCCAATGCCTCGAGGGCGGACACACTCCAAGGCGTCCCGCCGGCGGGCATGTGGGTGTGCTCGACACAGACGAGCTCGGGTACCGGATAGTGATGGTCGACGGCTCGGCGCGCCCATCTGACGCTGTCGGGGTCGATGGTGCCGTCGTCGTCGTCCACCTCATAGAACTGGATCCCGGCGTTGCGGGCGGCGGCGCCGTGTTCGTAGATGACGACGTGTTGGCGACGACCGGCGATGACGAGCGCACCGGGCCGACAGAGCACCCGCAGGGCGATCTGGTTGGCCATGACGCCCGAGGGCACGAAGACGGCCGCCGGCTTGCCCACCCGCTCGGCGTAGGCCTCTTCCAACGCATTCACCGTCGGGTCTTCGCCGTACTGGTCGTCGCCCACTTCGGCCTCGGCCATGGCCCGACGCATCTCCGGCGTCGGCTGGGTCACCGTGTCACTGCGCAGATCGACCAGGCCCGACGACACGGATCGGATGTTACCGGTCCCTATCGGGCGTCCCCCGGGCCGTTGACGAACGAGCCGGGGCGCGTGGACGCCGGTTGCGGGGACCGAGGGCGGCGTAGCGATCGGCGGCGTCGGCCAGTTCGGGGTNNCGGCCGCCGCCACCCGGCCGAAAAGCTCCCGGGCATGGGCGGCGTCGCCGGCGCGCTCGTAGAGGTCGGCGAGCACGTACCACTGACGGACATGACGCTCGCTCGGATGACGAAGATTGCGTGCCGCACCGGCCGAGGCGAGGACTTCGACGGCGGCGTTCAGCTTGCGCTGGTCGGCGAGGTCGGAGGCGAGGACCATCCGGCCCTCGGCCAGGATGTCGGGAGACGGTGAATTGGCGCGCAGTTCCTCCCACAGCGCGGCCACCCGTCGGTGACGGTGCAAGGCACGGTGGCAGTCCATCATCACGGGGAGTTGGCTGACGTCGTCGCCGCCCAACAGCCGGGCCGCCTCCAAGTGGCCGATGGCCTGGGTCCAACGCCCCAGGCGGTAGCAGACGAGCCCGTGGAGCTCGCGGGCGGCCGCCGATTCGGGGACGTCATCGGCGAGCTTCTTCGTGATCCGGAAGGCCTCGGTGTAGCGGTCCCGCTCATAGGCGCGTGCGGCGGCGGCCATGCGCTCGCTCAGCTTGCTGGCATGGTCCTGGCCGACGGCGGCCGTCAGTTCGTTGACCACCTCCGACGGAAGCGCCGCTTCCTTGGCCACCGAGCGCGTCGCCCGGGTGCCGGGCCGCGCCCGGCCGGCGGGCATCGCATCGGGATCGGCCTCCTCGACATCGGCGGTCCGGCGCCGACCGCGACGCGGCGTGTCCTCGACGACCTCTTCGAAGATCCAAACCTCGTCGGCCGGCGCCGCCGGCCGACCCGAGGGATGACCCCGCTTGGGCTCACGCTCGCGGCCGTAGGACTCCATGGCCGTTTCGTCGAGCACCCGGACACCTTTGCGGGCCACGCTCCCCCACCGGCGCAACGCCGGTGCCATCGGCGGGGCCGGTCTCGGCGGTTGCCGCGAAGGAGGACCGTCCTCTTTGTCTCTGCGACGGGTTGTCGGGCGACGATCCGTGGGCCCGCCGGCAGCCGCACGAGACACGGTGGGACGGTCGGTCGAAGGACGACGGTCGGTNNGGGACGGTCCGTGCTCGGTCGACCTCTCGTCGGAGGGCGGGCGCTCGAACGGACCGGCGCGGCACGACCGGTGGTCGGTCGGCCGCCACCCGAACGGGCTGGTGCGGGGCGCCGCACCGGGGGACGACCGGTGCCGGAGCGGGCTGGTGCGGGGCGCCCCACCGGGGGACGACCGGCGTCGGAGCGGCCCGCCGCCGGGCGACCCGCGCCGGAGCGGGCTGCAGGAGCACGACCGGTGTTCGGCCGACCGGCGGCTGAACGGGCTGTGGGCGGTCGGGCCCTGGGTGGACGAGCGGGGCCGGGTCGACCTGAGGGGGGACGAGACTCCTCCCTCAACGGTCGCTCGCGGCGAACGGCTTGCGACCGGGGCGCTGGCGACGGGGCACCCCCCGATGACCTGGGCCGCGGCGTCGTTCCGGCCCCGGGCGGACCCTGACGTCTGGCGTCCGATCCTCGCCAGGCTGCGGGCGGCGGTGNNCGCGCAGCTGGCTGCCCCGATCGAGACGCTCGAGCTGGCTGGGCTGATGCACCCCACCCCGGCGGTCGGCGGTGAGCCGGCTCGTCCGGCGCTGCGCTTCCCGTCAGGTCGGCGAGCCGGGATGCGCGATGGGGATCTCGCCCCGGCGTCTCGTCCCGGGGAACCCGGGTGAGGCCGAGGAGGGCGGCTGCCCGAACTCGGCGCTGCGTTCCCACGAAGGGTGACCCGACGAACGGGGCCTTCGGGTCGG
The DNA here is from genome assembly GCA_003131945.1 of Acidimicrobiaceae bacterium. The sequence goes on along the minus strand of PKWD01000169.1, from coordinate 5,017 downwards.
ATTCGGGCTGGATCCCCTGTTCGCGCGGACCGCGACCCTGGAGAGGGGCGATCGGGCTTCCGGTCGGGCTCCGGCCTCCGGGGACGGCGTGCTGCATCGTCCCTAGCCATCGAGGGAGTGTACCGAGTCCACGGGTTGCCCCCGGCGCCGGTCAGTCCTCTGAAACCTGAGTGAAATGGTCAGTTTCCGTGAAAAATTTCGCCACGGAGAGGGATCAGCGCGATGATGCACATGAAACGTTAACGTTTCCGTCATCTTCGGCGGAGGCGCCGACGAGAAACCAAAAAGAAAAGGGGTACGACGTGCGGCGATTCAGAACACCAGTCACGATCGCACTCGCCGTAGGGATCGCAGCGGTCCTGCTGGCGGCGTGTTCATCAAGTTCACCTTCGGCCTCCAACAACACAGGTGGGACCAAGGTCAGTGGTGGCACCGTGACCTGGGCCGAACCGCCTTCTGCCGTGCCCAACTACATCTTCCCGTTCATGAGCCTGGCTTTCTTCAGCGTCACCAACCTGAGCCAATTCCAACAGCTCATGTACCGGCCGCTCTACTGGTTCGGAAACGGCAGCAGCGCCTCCCTCGATCCGGCGCTGTCGCTGGCTGCGGAACCGGTGTACTCGAACAACAACCAGACGGTCGTCATCAGCCTCAAGAACTACAAGTGGTCCAACGGTGAGACGGTCACGGCCACTGACGTCATGTTCTGGATGAACATGATGCACGCCGAGAAGAAGAACTGGGCGGCGTACGCTCCGGGCACGATCCCGGACAACATCAAGAGCATCACGATCGACAGCCCCACCAAGTTGACGTTCCAGATGACGGGCTCGTACAACCCGCTGTGGCTGACCTACAACCAGTTCTCCCAGATCACCCCGCTACCCAAGGCCTGGGACATCTCGGCTCAAGGTGGTGCCGCCGGTTCGGGAGGGTGCTCGAGTGCCCCCTACGGCACGGCCGACACGGCCTGCGCCGCTGTCTATACCTACCTGTCCCAGCAGGCGGGATACGACCCGGCCAATCCGTCGGGCACCAACAACTCGCTGACCACGTACGCCACCAATCCGTTGTGGCAGATCGTGGACGGGCCCTGGCACCTGACCCACTTCGACGCTTCGGGTGACGTCACGATGGTTCCCAACACGAGCTACTCGGGCCCCACCAAGGCGACGATCAGTGTGTTCAAGGAAGTCCCCTTCACCTCCGATTCGGCCGAGTTCAACTCGCTGGTCGCCGGGAACATCGACTTCGGATACCTGCCCACCCAGGACATCACGGCGGCGGCCAAGAGTCCGCTCGTGGCCGGGGCCAACAACCCCCGTCTGAGCGACTTCTCCCTGGATCCGCTCTACCTGTACGGCATCAACTACTTCCCTTACAACTTCAACTCCAGCGGGGACGGTGGCAACGCCGGGAAGATCTTCTCCCAGTCGTACGTCCGTCAGGCGATGCAGTACCTGATCGACCAGCCGTTGTTCGACAACAAGGTCTTCAAGGGCTACGCGGTGCCGACCTACGGACCGGTTCCCATTCTCCCCCCGACCTACGCTGACTCGGCGGAGTCGGCCAATCCCTACCCCTACAGTGTGTCCAAGGCCAAGAGCCTGCTCACGAGCCACGGTTGGAGCGTGGTACCCAACGGCACCTCGACCTGCACGGACCCGGGATCGGGCGCCAACCAGTGCGGGACGGGGATCCCCATGGGTGCGGCCTTGAACTTCAACCTCCAGTACGCCACGGGGACGACGTGGATCACCCAGCTCATGAACACCGAGAAGTCGTCGTGGGCCCAGGTGGGGATCAACGTCACCCTGAGCTCGGCGTCCTTCGACACCGTGCTCGGCATCGCTGTTCCGTGCACCGGAGGCTCCAGCTGTGCGTGGGAGCTCCAGGACTGGGGCGGTGGCTGGGAGTTCTCGCCCGACTACTACCCGACCGGTGAGGAGATCTTCTCGACCGGCGCAGGGTCGAACTCGGGGAGTTACTCGAACGTCACCAACGACAACAACACCAAGGCGACGGACGACACCAACTCCAACCTCGATACCTACCAGAACTTCCTGGCCAAGGACCTACCGGTGGTGTGGCAGCCCAACCCGGCATATTCGATGTCGGAGATCAGCAACAAGCTCCACGGGGCCACCCCCCAGAACGTCTTCGGCTACCTGACCCCGGAGAACTGGTACCTGACCAAGTAACGTAACAAGCGTGAAAATTGGGTACTGAAGGACCGCCCCGACATGAGCCCACCGGCCATGTCGGGGCGGTCCTGTTCTTAAGGGTCTGATTCTTAAGAGGGCGCAGGGGGTGATTCGATGATCGGCTATCTGATCCGGAGGGTCATCCAGTCCATCGTCGTCGTCCTCGGGGTCCTGCTCATCGTCTTTCTCCTGGCGCAGGTCATTCCCGGCGGCGAGGCCCGGGCCGTCCTCGGCACCAAAGCCACGGTGGCGAAGATCCACCAGTTCAATGTCCTGAACGGGTTCACACTTCCGATCTGGGACCAGTTCTACCAGTACCTCTTACGCCTGGTCGTGCACCAGAACCTGGGCTACTCCTATTCGTACAACCAGACGGTGTCGGCCCTGATCTCCGACAAGCTCCCGAAGACGCTCGTGCTGGTCGGCTTCTCGACCCTCCTGGCCCTGATCATCTCGATCCCTCTCGGCATCCTCCAGGTCGTCCGGCGCAACAAGCCCGTCGACTACGTCGCCACCGGGCTGTCCTTCGTCTTTTACGCCATGCCGGCATTCCTCCTCGGGACGTTGCTCATCCTCTACTTCGCCATCGACCTGAAATGGTTCCCTGTCGGTTTTTCGCAGAGCCAGACGGTGACGAACATCCTCACCGACCCGCGGGGCCTGGTGCTTCCCGAGATCACCCTGGCGGCGCTGACGATCGCATCGTTCAGCCGCTACATGCGGTCCTCGATGATGGAAGCGATGACCGAGGACTACATCCGCACGGCCCGGGCCAAGGGGGCCGGCCCCCGGCGCGTCCTCTACGTCCATGCCCTACGCAATGCCCTCATCCCCATCCTCACCCTGCTGGGTCTGTCGATCCCGGCCATCGTGAGCGGAGCCTTGATCACAGAGACGGTCTTCAACTACCCGGGCATGGGGTTCCTCACCACCGAAGCGGCCTTCAAGACCGACATCCCCGTGCTGCTCGGGACGACCCTTGTCGCCACCATCGCCACCGTGGCCGGCTCCCTCCTGGCCGACATCCTCTATGCCGTGGCCGACCCGCGGATCCGCTATGCCTGAAGGTCGCACACGCGCGATAGTACGGAAGCTGGGAGGGACGCCGGCACCGGTTGTGAGCGGCGACGCCGACTCTACCCTGCCGGGATCGGGCAACACGGCCTCTGCCATCGGCAAACGCTTTCATGGCGATGGAAAAGGCCGACGCCGCGACCGTCTTGAAGAACTATCACCCGCCCTGCAGCTCATCGTCGACGCGAGTCAGTCTCCGTCCTCGCTGTCCTTGCCTGCCGACGACCCAGGTGGGCGAGGAAGCCTGTGGCGGCAGACCCTCCTGAGCTTCAGGCTGAACAAGGCGGCAATGGCTGGCCTGTTTGTTGTCGTTTTCATGATACTTTTCTGCTTTGTCGGGCCGATCTTTTACCATCCAAACGAGATGAACGCTCAGCTCGCGCTCCAGTCGAACCCAACAGGATTCGCCGCCGCACCGAACTCCGGTCACCTACTCGGCTTGGATCCCAACGGGTTCGACGAGCTTGGGCGGTTGATGGTCGGCGGTCAGAACTCACTTGAGATCGGCTTTGCAGCTGCGCTGGCTGCCGTCGTGCTCGGAGTGGGCTGGGGGGCCATCGCGGGCTTCTTCGGAGGGTGGATCGACTCCCTGATGATGCGGATCGTCGACACCCTGCTGTCGATCCCAACTCTTCTCCTGCTCATCGTCCTCGCCGTGATCTATCGTCCCTCGGTACTTCTGCTCATCCTGATCCTGGCGGGCGGCGCGTGGCTCGTGCCCGCGAGGTTGATACGCGGCGAAACGCTGACGCTCAGAACCCGCGAGTATGTGCAAGCTGTACGGATGATGGGCGGCGGCGCCCGACGGATGATCCTCCGCCATATCGTCCCGAACGCCATCGGCACAACGGTTGTGAACCTGACCTTCCAGATCGCCGACACCATCTTGTATCTCGCCGCCCTCGGATTCCTCGGCCTCGGTGTCCAGCCGCCCGAGACGGACTGGGGCTCCATGCTCTCGAGCGGTGTCAACTACGCCACGTCGGACTACTGGTGGCTGATCTATCCCGCAGGAGCGGCAATCGTCCTGGTCGTTGTCGCCTTCAACTTTGTCGGGGACGGCCTTCGCGATGCCCTCGAGGTCAGACTCCAGCGACGGTAGTCCACCTTTCGACCCAGATGGGAGATGCCACATGACCCGCGGCTCCGGGGTACGGCGAGTCGGCAGTGCAGTATGGATAAGTAAGAGGCGACCGCGACGCAAAGGGCGACGTGGTAACTCGTGGCTTGCGACAGGACAAGTCGGGGGAGGTGCCTGGCCGGCATGTCTCTCATGATCAGGGGGCCGAGAGGGCAATGAGCGTTGTCGACATTCACACCCACATGCTGAGCGAAGAGTACATGAGGCTTCTCTCGGAGGGAACCGGCGGTACTTTCACCGTCGGCGGCGTTATAGGTGGCTCGTCTGCTCTCCACCGGGACGGCGTGGCCTTCAAGACGTTGACCCCGCCGATGTTCGACTACGACCTGCGGCTGACGGATATGGACAGATGCGGTGTCGACGTTGCCGTCGTCTCGCTCAGTAATCCCAACGTTTACTGGGGCACCCAAGCCGAAAGAGAGAACGCAGCGCGCAGCATGAACGTTCATATGTCTGCCGCTCAGCGGGCGCATCCCGACCGCCTTCGTTACCTGGCAAGTTTACCATGGCAGTATCCCGAGCGAGCCTGCGTCGAGCTCGAACGCGCCTGCCGAGATGGAGCGGTGGGCGTCATGGTGCTCGCCAATGTCGCTGGTGA